>JAGBBH010000037.1 GCA_017938505.1 Clostridia bacterium
ATTAGAGCAAGAAATTGCGAAAGCTACAGCCGATACTTCAGGGGAACACAAGACAACAAAAACGGCAGGGGCGTTGAACAAACTTCCTGGTTGGCTTTTTAAGTTTGCCATGTTTATGTTTAGATTTCTTGACAAACACAATATGCTTCCAAAATGGCTTGTAGATGCAAGTCCATTCCATACGAGTTTATATTTTACAGACCTTAAAAGCATTAAACTTGACAAGATTTATCACCATTTATACAACTTTGGAAACACTACGATTTTTGCTGCACTTGGAAAGTCAATGTATGTGCCAGTGTCTGACCGTTCGGGAGAAATAAAGGTTGAAAAACGAATGAATTTAGGCCTTACACTTGACGAAAGAGTTGCAGATGGTCTTTATTATGGAAACAGTGTAAGATTGCTTTTGAAATATTGTGAAAACCCAGAACTTATGCTTGAAGCTTTGCCAGAACCAGAACTTACGGGGAAAGAACTCAAGAAAAAACTTAAAGCGGACAAAAAAGAAAAGAGAAAACAAGAAAAGGTAGAAAAGAAGAACAAGAAAAAATCAAAATAGCAGAAATTTTTAAAGAATTTAAGACACTCGAAAGATTTTGAGTGTCTTTTTTTTAATTATTTTTAGATTTTATTGTCGAAATGGTTGTGATAGAAGTCGAAATTTAGACATCATAGTGGTGTCAATTTTTAATAATTTTGTAAAATATTGTAAAATAAATAAAAAAGTTGGCATAAAAAATTGACTATAAAAAACTTTAATTTTATAATCATTCCAAATTGAAAAAAGGAGAATTTTGGAATATGAACAACAAATTGGTTTGGGCAAAAACGATACTTTCTGTTTATAGATATCTTGAGAGAATATGTGGGGCGATAGACAAACTTGTTATGCAGAGTGCTCTAGCAAGTGCGGACATTATTGGGCAAAAATTTCATTATAACAATGTTTTTTCAATTTCGCAAAAACTTATTGATTATTCTGAAAGAAAGATAACCTTAATCAATCTTAAGATTCTCGTTGAGGAATGTTTGTCCGAAATTAATCCAAAGCAGGCGGGGCTGCTCATTGAAAAATATGTTGATGAAAAGAAGGTGAGGCAAATTGCAAGTGATAACGATTTGAGTCTGCGTTCTGCATTTAGAAAACTTGCTCTTGCTGAAACTTCTTTTGATGCCAAGTTGAGATTCAAGGGTTATAACGAATTTAAATTGCAAGAGTTTCTTAAAGATGAGAAATGGATTCTTCAAACTTATAGCAGAATTGCAAATGACAATGTTGATGACTTCTCTCTGTCTAACACATTTTTGTCAAAGGCTGTTTCAATGTAAAACTTTATAAATCGTTTTCATCATATTCAAAATAATCTTTATGTCGAATTTTTCTTGGTTGTTTGTCTGTTGATTTCTTCTTGTTCATTTGCATTATTCTAGATGGCTTAATTAGAAAATATAAGATAAGCAAACTTGGTATGCTGATTGCAATTATTAAAATTATCTTTGTTCCTGTGGACAAGGCGGTAAACTCTGAGGTTGTAGAATTTAATGCATCTTCATTTACAATTTCAAATGATTCGTTGTTCGTTGGAATGTTTGATAGATGGTCAGTTGTTCCAGAAAAAACATAACCATAAAAAATATTTTCACCATCTGTTATGCTGGAATAATACCATATATTGCTTTTTGATGTTAGTTGCTGTCCTGCTTTTGCACCGTAATATTTTATTGTCATATCTGTTGAAAGTTTGCATATTTCCAGTGAAGTTTGCGAAGGGGATTGATAAAGACTGTAAGGGACAAAGAGTTTGAATGTTGCTTGGGCATAGGGTGTGGTTGGAGTTCCGTTCATAAGTGAAACTTTGTCTTTTTTAACATACCCTTGCAAACCATCATACGACACCTTATAGTAGTCATCAACAACATATTCAACTTGAACAAAGTATGATGTTGGAATTTCAAACAATACGCTGTTTTCACTGGGCGTTTCACAAAAACAGGTTCCAGATGTTGTCGCTTTTGCATAGAAAACTTTTTCCACTTCGGCATAAGTGATTGAATTTGATGACAACATTATTAGCATTAAAATTGCTACATAAATTATTATTTTTCTCATATTTCAATTTTAAATTTTGTTGACATATTTTGGAAGGAGATTTTTGTCTTTTCCTTCATTTTTTTATTAATTTTTGTCTGCTTGGAGGTAATATGGATTTGCGTCTAGTAAAAAAAATATTAAAAATTGAAAAAGAACTTGATGTTAGATTTTGCTCGAATAAACTCAATTTTTATAATAAGAAAAAGATTCATAAAAAACAAATCGCTTTTCACAAGTGCAGAAAGCGTAACCGTTGGGTTTTTGGTGGCAATCGTTCTGGTAAAACAGAATGTGGAGCAGTTGAAACTGTTTATCTTGCTTGCGGACTTCATCCTTACAAAAAAAACAAACCTACGGAAGGTTGGGTGGTCAGTCTTTCAAGACAAGTGCAAAGAGATGTTGCTCAAAAGAAAATTTTGGATTATCTTCCCGCCTCTTACATTGAAAAAATTGTTATGGTAACAGGTGGACACGATAGCGCTGAAAACGGAATTATCGACTTTATTCTTGTTCGCAGTGAGTGTGGAGGTGTGAGTCGAATTGGTTTTAAAAGTTGCGACCAGGGGCGGGAAAAATTTCAAGGGGCTTCTCTTGATTATGTATGGTTTGATGAAGAACCTCCTCTTGATATCTATATGGAATGTAAAATGCGTGTGCTTGACAAATGTGGTCAAATTTTTGGAACAATGACTCCTTTGAAAGGATTAACTTGGGTGTATAACACTATTTATTTGAACGATAAGCAGGACAAAGAAGTTTGGTATGAAATGATGGAATGGGCGGACAACCCATATCTTTCAAAAAAAGAGATTGAGAGTATGACAAAATCAATGTCTGCAGAGGAGATTGAGTGCAGGCGTTATGGCAAGTTTATGCATAATGGGGGAATGGTTTATTCTGAATTTGATGAAAATGTAAATGTTATTGAACCTTTTGAGATTCCGCCAGATTGGCAGGACAACATTTCAATTGACCCAGGGCTTCACAATCCACTTTCTGCTCACTTTTATGCTGTTGATTTCGACGGGAATGTTTATGTTGTTGCCGAGCATTATATGGCACAACAAACAGTTGAGTTTCACGCAGAAAAAATCAAGGAAATTGCAGACCGCTTAAAATGGAAAAAAGACAGGCAGGGAAGGTTGCATGCACTTATTGATTCGGCGGCAAATCAACGAACATTAGCAAGTGAAAAGAATGTTGTTGAACTTTTTTATGACAATGGAATTCTTGTTGATGCAAAGGTAAATAAAGATTTGTTTGCGGGCATTTCTGTTGTTAAGTCTTATTTAAAAACTGCTGATGGAAAATCAAGGTTGTTTATTTTCAAGAATTGTGTCAACTTGATTAGAGAAATAAAAAACTATTGGTGGGGAGATGGTGATGTGCCAATCAAAAAAGACGACCACGCACTTGATGAACTGCGATATTATTTGATGACAAGGCCGATAAATAGAGAAAGAATAGAAAAATCAGAAATACAAAAAGACAAAGAAAAAATGATAAAAAAATTAAAATATCAAAAATTCAAATTTAATTAAAATAATTATTAAAAAATGTTAAAATATTGTTTTTTTTGAGTTTAAATATACTAAAAATATATTTTTTATCATTATATTTTCTTTTTTTATAAAAATTTTGTCTTTTTTTTAAATAATTTGTTAATATATTTGGAAAAATAAATCAAAATGTGGTAAATTGTAAATAAAGAGAGGAAATGATGAGGAAAATTTTTAAATCGTTCTTAATTTTGTTTGTTTTTTGCCTCAGTTTCACTTTGTGTGGAACTTTTACTTTTTCAACTGACAATGCTTATGCTGATGCGGCAACAATCATTAAATTGGCAAATGCAACTGATGACACAAAAGGTGTTAAAGGGTTTGCTGACTATGTAAATGGTTATGCCGCTGCAAATGTAAATGACAATTTGATTTTGACAGAAGACATTGTTTTGACAACTGATTTGACCAATACAATTGGAACTGCAGCAGCTCCTTTTGCCGGAACTTTTAACGGCAGGGGTTATAAGATTTTAAATGCGACTGTTGATTTGAGTGGAACATCTTCTGACAATCAATATTTGGGGATTTTTGGATATGTTCAAGGCTCTTCAACAAAAAGGGCAACAATTAAAAATCTCTCTATTTCTGGGAATTTGACATTAAAAGCAGCAAATCCTATCAGCCTTTTTGCCGGCGGTTTTGCAGGTTTTGCAAAATGTGCTTTTTTTGAGAATGTTCAACTCAATGCAAATGTTGTTGCAAACTTCTCAAATGATTTTAACTTGACTTTTGGCAATATGATTGGTCAAATGGTTGACAGTGAAATTAATGGTGCAATTTGCAGACCTACAGCGGTTTCTGTTTTTGAAATCGACAACACTGATGCAAAATTCTATTCTTTGGGTGGCGTAGTTGGAGAACAGAACAACTCTCAAATCTTTTTCGCAGTTGTAAATGAAACGATTAAGGTTGACATTGCTCCTGAGTTTATTGGAGATTTGAATGTTGGCGGAATCTCTGGAAAAATCTCTCAAGGTGGAAGCAAAATTATTAATGTAGCTCTTGAAAATGGTTATGAAATTAAGGGAAGAGAAACAAATTTAAATCTTGAAACAACAATTAAAGTTGGACAAATTGCCGGACTTGTGGCAAATCCTGCACCAGCATCTAATGCCGAAACAAGGATTATGAGTTTGTCATACATTCACTATGCTGACAACAAAGATGTTTCGTTGTTTGGAGATTTGGGAGGATATAAGTTTGTTGAGCAAAGCACAAAAGACTATATCACTGTTTCCACGGAAGTCTTTGGCACTGAAGAATATTTTTCTG
>JAGBBH010000038.1 GCA_017938505.1 Clostridia bacterium
AAGCTAATGGAAGCTGATACCAGTCAATGTTGTGCTTGCAGGTAAACAAACCCTGCTAATGCAATGGCCTCAAGGTCGCTCCTTGGGGTGTTATGGTCGAATATGTTTTGTCATTATTAACTTGGGATACTTGGTAAAATGTATCTCCTGCATATGTAAAAACGAAGGGAGTTACCTTCAATTTTGCTTAAAAGATTCGAGTTTGTCGAGTCTTTTTTTTATTAGTTTTTGTCCGACTTAACCTCAATTGAAACTTCGTCCGAAACCGACTCACTTAACACCAAAATTTCTTCTCCAGAAGACGAATTGTCTTTTTTCTGACCAACCACGACTCTAAAAGTTAAATTAAAATCGTTTTTGCTGGTAAAATTATATACCCTGTCGCCAAACTCTTCATAAGGTTGATAATTGCCCTCGCTTTTTGTCCCGTTTGTTTGACTGATAAGATATGTCAAATTATACCAATAATTTTTCTTTGGTAAAAAAATTGTATAGCCCTGCTGATTTTCTTCTCCAAAGTTCAAAAATTGGTTTTCTTTATCAGATTTAAGTTGAACATCAACATATTTCCCCGTCACCCGTTCATCTTTATCAAGAACAACCTTAACGGAATGTTTCGTGCTTAAGGCTGTTGTTATGTCGCTTATGCGTGCGGATTTAACCATCGTTTGACTTTCACAACCATAGCATAAAAAAGAAAAACAAACACAAAGAACAATTAGAATTAATTTTTTCATATTGTTATTATGTTTGTTTTTGTTAAAAATATCAAATTTTTGCAGTTTAAATCAAAATAGATAGTTCTTTCTCTTAGAAATTAACTTCAATCAAACCATATTTGTTGTCTGCTCTCTTATAAAGAACATTAACTTTTCCAGTTTCTGCATTGAGGAAAATATAGAAAGAATGTCCCAATCTTTCAATTGCGTCTTTTGCTTCTTCAATCATTGTTGGTTCAAGTTCAAAAGTTTTCTTTTTATAAACTTCTGGCAATTTCAATTCTGGCATTTCTTCCAAGAATTCAAAACCAACACTCTTTGGAGCCGTTCTTTTGCTTTGTGTAAGTTTTTCTCTTGAACGAACAATTTGTTTTTCAAGTTTTGGAAGAGCCAAATCAATGTTGTTATAGTTGTTATCACTCTTCACTTCACTTCTATACAAAACACCTTTGTTTGTAATTGTAACTTCCAATTTTTCCATTTTGTTTTGTTCAGAAGCAACAACTCTTGCAGTTGCATCTTCGCCAAAATATCTGTCAAGTTTTGAAAGTTTTTCTGTCATAACATCTTTGAAACGATTTCCAATTTTATAATTTTTTTCTACAAATGTAATTTTCATAATTTTTCTCCTTTCGCAGTTTTATTTTAACAAAATCGTAAAAATTTTCCAAATGATTTTAACATTATTTTTCAGAAATAAAGACAAGATTGCCTTCTTGCAAATCTACTTTTATGTTTTGACCTCTTTCAAGTTGCCCCATAAGCAATTTTTCAGCAATTTTATCTTCAATTTCTTGTTCAATGAACCGCTTCAATGGTCTTGCTCCATAAATAAGGTTCGCCCCTTTTGCAACAAGATATTCAATCGCTTCTTTTGAAACATTTAACCCCATTCCGTTTGCAACAAAACGCTTGTTTATTGATGAAAGCAAAACTTCTGCAATCTTAACAAGGTCTTGTTTTGTAAGCGAAGCAAAAATGCAAATAACATCAATTCTGTTGATGAGTTCTGGTTTAAATTTCTTGCGTAACGCTTCCATATAAACATCTCTTTCATTTATTTTTTGTTCGCTTTCTGCCATAAAACCGAGTTGTTTGTTTTGTCTTATTTCATTTGCCCCAATGTTGCTGGTCATAATGATAATTGTGTTTTTAAAACTTACAGTCCTGCCTTTGCCATCTGTCAATCTGCCATCATCAAGAATTTGCAAAAGTGAGTTTAACACTTCTGGGTGTGCCTTTTCGATTTCATCAAAAAGCACAACACTGTATGGTTTTCTTCTCACTTGTTCAGTCAATTGTCCGCCATCGTCAAAACCTACATATCCTGGAGGTGCGCCAATAAGTTTTGACACTGTATGGCTCTCCATATATTCACTCATATCAATGCGAATGATGTTGTTTTCATTGTCAAACATTGCTTCGGCAAGTGCTTTTGAAAGTTCTGTTTTACCAACTCCTGTTGGTCCCATAAACAAGAAAGAACCAATTGGTTTTTTGTTGTCTTGAAGCCCGACTCTTGCTCTTCTGATTGCTTTTGAAACTGCCGATATCGCCTCATCTTGCCCAATAACTCTTTTGTGCAAAATCTCTTCCAAATGAAGAAGCTTCTCTTTTTCTCCTTCTGTCAATTTCGTAACAGGGATTCCTGTCCATTTTGACACAACTTCTGCAATTTCATTTTCGCCTATTTGCCCACTTGAATTTCGCTTAACAATTGAACTGTTAAATTGTGAGAGTTCATCTTCAAGTTTCAGAATTTCAGACTGCAATTTCGCTGCTTTTTCATAATTCCTTTGCAAAGAAGCCTCATCTCTGTTGCCTGACAAATTTTTAATTTTCTCTTCCAAATCTCGCACCTTTTGAGGTTTGAGGGTGAAATTAACTTTTGCCTTTGAGCAAGCCTCATCAATAAGGTCAATTGCCTTGTCCGGCAAACTCCTGTCAGTGATATATCTATCCGAAAGTTCTGCTGCTGCCTTAATGGCTTCATTTGTTATGACAATCTTGTGGAATGCCTCATAGGTATCCTTCAACCCTTTCAAAATTTCAATTGTTTGTTCAACAGATGGAGGATTTACCATAACAGGTTGAAATCTTCTTTCCAACGCCTTGTCTTTTTCAATGTATTTTCTATATTCATCAGTGGTCGTTGCTCCAATTGTTTGAAGTTCTCCTCTCGCAAGATAAGGTTTTAACATATCAGAAGGACTTGTTTCGCCTTTTTCGCTTCCTGCCTGTGCAAGAGTGTGAATTTCATCAATAAAAACAATAATATTTCCACTGCTAATAATTGTTTCTATGACATCTTTAAGTTTTTCTTCCATTTGCCCACGATATTTCGTGCCAGCCATAAGTCCTCCAATCTCAAGACTGTAAATGTTTTTGTCCTTGATTTCTTCAGGAACATCTCCACTTGCAATTGCTTGAGCAAGACCTTCAACAACAGCAGTTTTCCCAACTCCCGCTTCACCAATAAGCACAGGATTGTTCTTTGTTTTACGACACAAAATTTCAATCACTCTTTGAATTTCTTCCTCTCTGCCAATAACTGGGTCGAGTTTGTGTTGTCTTGCCTTTAGCGTTATATCGCTTCCCATTTCAAGCAGTTTTTCTGGCAATCCGCTTCCATTTTGCAAATTTTCTTCTTTTTTTGCTGATTCTTTTTTTGCACCTTGCAAAAGACCAAGCAATTTGTTTCGCATTTCATCAACATTAACATTAAAGGCACTGTAGAGCATTTTCATTGCATAACTTCCCTTATAAGAAAGCACTGCCAACAGCAAATGTTCTGTTCCAATGAAAGAATGTCCCATATCCATTGCAATTTGTTGTGCAATTTGAAAAAGTTCCTTTGTCCTTGGCGTAAGTTCAACAGAACCAAAAAGAGTTACCCCGTTTGAAGATTGTTCAAACAATTCAAAAATAGCATTTTCCGTAACCCCATAGGAAGCCAAGATTTTTGATGCCGTGCAATCTGATACACTTGCAAGGCCATAGAGAATATGCTCCGTGCCTACCATATTGCTTCCGAAACGCAAAGCAATCTTACTCGCATTTTTAATAACCTTTTCAATACTATCTGAAAAAAGCCCACTATTTAAAGCCATACCCACCTCCTTTAGAACAATTTTATCCAAATCTCACACATTCATAAAGAAATTAGTTTAATTTTGACACAAGTTCTTTGACTTTTCTATTAATATAACGACTTCGTGCAACATTTTCCTCTAAATTTTGAGAAAGAATTTCCACTTCTTTCAAATTTGCACTTCCACCTTCAATCAAGAGTCTGTCAAACGCCTTATGGTCGTGAATTTTTAGATAACCTAAAGCATCTCCAAGTTTGAGAAGCGATAAAAGGTTTATCATTTCATTTTCTTCAAGCA
>JAGBBH010000039.1 GCA_017938505.1 Clostridia bacterium
CACAAGTTGTTTGAGTTTCTCAAAATTCAGCTCACCTTCAAAATTTGAAATAGGTTCAAAAACGCCTTGAGAAAAAATAAGGTTGTCTGTCATACTTTTCAAATAAACAAACCCAACTTCTTTTCCAGTTTTCAAAACAATTCTACTTGCGACATCAACAGAGTTATGCATTTGTCGTTTCAAGTCTTCAATCTTTTTCTCAATTTGTTGCACAACCCCTCCTTTTTTGCCATTAGTATAAACAAAAAAAAGAGGATAATTCCTCTTTATGTGAAATAATTTATAATGTTTTTACTTCTAATTCTTTTGAATTTCTACCAAATCACTTTGCAAAACATAACCATTGTTCAGCGAACAAATCTCAACCACATTGCTTGCAAAATCAACATTCGCAAAAACAACATTCAAAGACACAAACTCATAAGCATAACCGCCACCGACAGCAGTTCCTTTGCCTTGAAGTTCGGCAACAAGTTCATCATCAACAAAAACTTGGAAAGTTCTCACATCTTGACTGCACACAATTTCCAATTTCCCATCATTGCCAAGCACAACTTCATTGATTTGGTTTTTCTTTTGCAAAACAACTTCCACACCTTCTCCAGCAGAACTGTCAAAAAGTTTCGCATTGCTTGATTTTGCCACAATGAAAGCCTTATAAACGCCAACATCATAAGCAGAAACATTAACATTGTTTTCATAAGAAATTTTAGTTTTAACATTTCCATTCAAATCAACAAAATTAACAACATAACTTTCAGCCAAATGAACCCTATCCCAAGACAACACTGCAGTTTCTTTGTCGAACTTAACTTTTGCATAATTTATGGTTTGCAAATGCCATTCTGGACACCATTCAATCGCTTGAGAAAAATCTCCATTTCCTGCACCATTTTCCGTTGCATAACAAACGGAAAAACGATATTTTTCGCCAGCAATAACACTGACAGGTTCTTTTGAAAGACTGATGGCATTATCAACACTATTCACGGTTGAAACTAACGAAAACTTTCCATCAATCAATTGTTCAATTTTAAATTGATAGCGATATTGACTGTTATAATCTGCCACGAGGATATATTCCCCTTCAACATTCTCAACATTCAATCCCTTTGGAACGACATCAATAACTTCATTGCCAAGAAAAAGGAAGCAAAGACTTGCAATCATTGCCACAACCGCCACCGCAACAAAAGATAATGTCAAAGATAATGATTTTCTCATATACATTATTATTATAACTATAAAGAATAAATTTTGCAATTTTTTTGACTAAAAACAGCAAAAAATCTCAAATATTTTAAAAAGTGATATTGACAAACCCCTCTTTTCGTGTTAGAATAAGGTCATATTTGGAGGTAAATTATGATTTTAAACAAATTATCAGGACTTATGGCAGCCGCAAAAATGAACTTTTCAAACTTGTCTGGCGAAGGATTAATGGCATTCATTCTTGGACTTGTTTTTTCAGTTCTTAGCATTGCTGCATTCATTTATTTTGCAAAAAACAAAAACATTGGCAAGCCTTTGGCAATAGTAACAACAATAGTATTACCATTTCTTTCAATTTTCTGCTGGATTTATTTAATTATGAACATCTACTCACAACCACTTCCAATGGCACTTGCAATTTCATTTGCATCAGCACTTGCTTACACTGTGGTTGCAATCGTAATCGCAGCAATTTGCAACAATGTTTCAAAATCAAACAATTCAATGAAGACAATCAGAGAACAAGACGCAAAAAAGGTTGAAAAAACACAAGTTACAGCACCAGTTGCAAAGAAAGAAGAAAAAAAATCTGAAGAAAAAATTTTGAAACCACTTTTGATTGCTCAAGCAGTAAGCAAAACAACAACTGAAGAAACTCCAGTTGCCGTTGCTGAAGAAAAAGCTGCTGAAGAAAAAGTTGAAAAAATCGAAGAAAAAACAGTTGAACCTGTTGAAGAAGTTGAAGAAGTTGAAGAAAACATTCAAGAACCTGTAGAAGAAGTTGTTGAAGAAACAATTGAACCTGTTGAAGAAGAAGTTGTTCCTGCAACAGAAGAAGAAACAGAATCAGAAGCGGAAGAAAGTGTTGAAGAAAGTGAAGAAGAAAAAGCATTTGCACACATTCTCAACATTCTTGAAAATGAAGAAATCGAACTTTTGGCACCTGCTGAAGAAGATGAAAACGAATCAACAGAAGAATCTGAAGAAGAATAATCATCAAAAAAACACCAAAATTGGTGTTTTTTTATTTCTCAAACAAAAAGCTTGTTAACCTTTCGGTTGTTTTAGAAAATGAACTTTGCAGAAAAACTTCAACCAACAATTTCAATCTTCAAACACAATGCAAAAAGTTTTAAACATAAAAAAAAGAAGGTCAACTCCTTCTTCTTTTTTTGATTAAACAATCACATTAAAAATCTTGTTAGGAACATAAATAATTTTCTTAACAGGACCTGTTACAAATTCCTTAACAGATTCGAGTGCTTTTTCTTCAATTTCTTCACGACTTGCGTCAACAGAAATCTTAAATTTTCCACGAAGTTTGCCGTTAACTTGAACAGGAATTTCCATGACAGTCTCAACCATTTTAGACTCATCAAAAACAGGCCAAGATTCGTTTGCAATCGTGTCATTATGACCAAGTTGTTCCCACAATTCTTCAGTGATAAATGGACACACAGGGTTAAGCATTTTAACAAACCCTTCAGCATATTCTTTTGGAAAAACTTCCTCTTTTTGCAAAGCATTAACAAAAATCATCATTTGCGAAATTCCAGTGTTAAAGTTGAGGTTTTCAAAGTCTTCAGTAACCTTTTTAACCGTTTGATGATAAACCATATCAAGGTTTTTGTTTTCCTTATCACAAATGTTCTTTTCTTGATAAACTCTCCACACTCTGTCCAAGAACTTTCTTGCTCCAGCAACACCATTGTTATCCCAAGGTTTAGAAATTTCAAGAGGCCCCATAAACATTTCATAAAGTCTAAGAGTGTCAGCACCAAACTTTTCGACAACATCGTTAGGGTCAACAACATATTCTGGATAACGCTTACCCATTTTAATGCCATTTGCGCCCAAAATCATTCCTTGATGCACAAGCTTTTTGAAAGGTTCTTTAACAGGAACAAGACCTTTGTCAAACAAATAGTTGTTCCACATACGAGAATAAAGCAAGTGTCCAACAGCGTGTTCTGGACCACCAATATACAGGTCAACAGGCAACCAGTGTTTAAGAAGCTCTTTGTTTGCCAATTCTTTGTCATTATGAGGGTCAATATATCTAAGGAAATACCAACTAGAGCCCGCACTTCCTGGCATTGTGCTAGTTTCTCTTTTCGCAGATTTCCCATCTACAACAACATTTACCCAATCAGTTGCTTTTGCAAGTGGACTGCTACCATCTTTTCCTGGTTTATAGTCGTCAAGTTCAGGCAAAACAAGAGGCAAATCCTCATCTGCAAGAACCTTTGTAGTTCCGTCCTCAAAATGCACAACAGGGATTGGTTCACCCCAATATCTTTGACGAGCAAAAATCCATTCTCTAAGTCTATAATTGACGGTTTCTCTTGCAACTCCCATTTTTACAAGTTTTGCGGTAATTGCCTTCTTCGCTTCTTCAACAGTAAGACCATCAAACTCTTCACTGTTAACAAGCGTGCAGCCCTTGCCAAGATAATCTTGTTTTTCAAAAGCAGCCTTTGAAACATCTCTGCCAGAGATAACTTGAATCATATCAATGTTATGCGCAATTGCATATTCAAAATCTCGTTGGTCGTGAGAAGGAACAGCCATAACAGCGCCAGTTCCATAACTTGCCAAAACGAAATCGCCAATAAACATTCTAACTTTCTTGCCATTAACAGGATTTATTGCAAAAACGCCTTTAAGTTCGCAACCTGTTTTTCCCTTGTTTAGTTCAGTTCTTTCCAAATCTGATTTTTTTGCAGTTTCGTCAATATAAGCTTGCACTTCGTCCCAGTTTTGAATTCTGTCCTTAAGGTCCAAAACAAGTTTATTTTCAGGAGCAAGAACCATAAAAGTTATACCATAAATTGTTTCGATGCAAGTTGTAAAAATTGAGAATTTTCCCCCACCAACAATTTCAAAATCAACCTCAACGCCAGTTGATTTTCCAATCCAATTTCTTTGCATTGCTTTTGTTGATTCTGGCCAATCAATTTCATCAAGACCAGCGAGCAATTTTTCGGCATATTTAGGGGTGTCAATAACCCATTGTTTCATATTTTTCTTAACAACAGGGAAACCACCTCTCTCACTTTTTCCGTCAATAATTTCATCATTTGCAAGAACACACCCCAACCCTTCACACCAGTTTACAGGCATTTCAACACATCTAGCAAGTCCATCATTGTAGAGTTGTTTAAAAATCCATTGTGTCCATTTATAGAAATGTGGATCACTTGTTTGCACTTCTTTGTCCCAGTCATAAGAAGGACCAATATTTTTCAATTGTTCCGTAAAATAAGCAATGTTCTTTTGTGTAAAACTGTCAGGATGGTTACCTGTGTCAATTGCAAATTGTTCAGCAGGCAAACCAAAAGAGTCAAACCCCATAGGATGCAAAACATTATATCCCTGCATTTTTTTCATACGAGCAACAATATCTGTTGCAGTATATCCTTCTGTATGTCCAATGTGAAGTCCTGCCCCTGAAGGATAAGGAAACATATCCAAGCAATAATATTTTGGTTTAGAAAAATCCCAAACATCAGTTTTAAAAGTTTGGTTTTTATCCCAAAATTTTTTCCATTTCTGTTCAATTTCAGTGTGTTTATATTCTTTCATTTCAAGTTATCTCCCAAAAGTAATTATCATTTTTGTTCTTTTTTTCTGCACCAAGCAGAGTGAGCTGCAATCAAGAAAAGTCCAGGAATGTAGCAATAGAATTGAATGTTGTATCTCACAAGGAAATCAACCACATTTGTGCTAATTCCAAGCAATCCTGCGCCAAGCGTTAAACCAATTATGATATCACACGCAAAGAACAACAACATTCCCAAGAAAAGCAACCATTGAGTCTTGATATGCACAGCAACCATAAACAAACTCACCGCAAAGTTGATGATATACATAACGGCAATCATTTCAATTGTTCCAAGGCTGAAATACAAAGGAATAACGAAATAAGCAATCAAGCAAAGAGCAATTCTTGTTGCAATGTTAACAATTCGTGTTCCAACCCCCTTGTTGAGCAGCAATGTATAAACCATAAGAACAAATTGCAATCCACAGAAAATGCACAAACCAATAAGTTGATTTTGTGCATATGCTGTTGGGTCTGCAAGTCCCGAATTTGCGAAAATCAAGAAATAATCCGCAGCAACAGCGGTGCCAAGTGCCAAAGTTAGAAGCAGCTTGCTTGCACTTTTGCCAATAAAAATTAGAGCAAACAAGAAACTTGCCCCCACACAACCATAGGTCAAATACGGTCTATCTAAATCGCCTTTCAGCGTAAGCCAAATCATTGTTCCAAGAATCAATCCTGCGAACAATATAGTCATAACAATTTTAAAAATTTTTAAACTTCTACTCTTTTCCATATTGATATAATATCACAAAAAACAAAAATCTCAAAATGTTTTAATGATTTTCTCATCAACATTTTACAAAAAACAAAAAAAGCAGGACTTCTTCCCACTTTTTTCACGAAATTATCTTGTTCTTTCTTCAATAGTTTCCAATTCTGCTTGTCGTTTTTCATCTTCCAAATTTTTTGTATATGCGTTTTCGGCATTTGCAGTTTCTCTTCTTCTTTGAGAGATTTTCTTACAAGCAAAACTTCTTTCTTTCAAACTTTCTCTACCCTTTTCTTCTTTTTCTGCTCTACGATAGCGTGATTCGTTTTCTTGTGCAGTTTTTCTGAGTCCTACCGCTTTTCCAGTGCAAACATCATCTTTCAAAACAAAATCTTCCATAATTTCCTCCCTACATAAATTTAAATTTGTTTGATATTTTGATTATAAAACACAAACAGAATGTTGTCAATAGCAAAATTAAAAAAAATTGATTTTTTTTTCAAATCATTTTTACATAAAAAACCACAACCAAAAATCCAAAACGACTAAATGAAACTACCGCATTTTGAAAGACAAATAAATTTCTTTTTTGACACTTTGATTGACAAAAAAGCAAGAAAAGATTTACAATCAAACAAAGGAGAAGCAAAATGCAACACTACATAATCACCGGAGCCTCTGGACACATTGGCAACAACCTTGTTCGCCTCATCAACAAACTCGAACCACAAGCAAAAGTAACAGTTTTAACCAGAAGACAAATCACACACGAACTTGACGGTGCTGTTTGCACGCAACAAATTGGAAACCTGCAAGACCCAACCTTCCTTGCAAGATTCATAAAAAAAGACACAATCGTTGTTCATCTGGCTTGTTTAATCGACCTAACCAACAAGAAGAAGGAAGAAAGTTTTGCAATAAACTTTGAAATGACAAAAAAAATATGTGATTTATGCATCAAAAACAAAGTAAAACGCTTTATTTATGTAGGAAGCGTTGATGCAATTTACCGCACAGGAAAAGAGGAAGAAATTTGCGAACCAGAAGACTATTATCCAGACAAAGTTGAAGGCAACTATGGCATAAGCAAAGCAATGGCAACAAAATATGTTCTAACAAAAATCAAAGAAAATAAAGACTTCAATTGTGCAATTGCGATTCCTACCGCAGTCATTGGCATTAACGACTATAAACCTTCAGCAGCAGGAAAAATTCTTGTAAACACTCTAAAAGGAAAAATGCAAGCGGGAATGAAAGGTGGCTACAACTTTGTTGATGTTGAAGATGTTTCAAATGCAATTTACACACTTGCAAACAACAATCTTCGAGAGCAATATATTCTTTCAGGAACAAGCGTGTCTGTAAAAGAATTATATCAATTCGTAAACAAATATAAAAGCCTAAAAAAGAAGCCTGTCATTTTTCCAACTTGGCTTGTAAAACTCTGTGTTCCATTTGTCAAGGTCTTAAACAAAATAACCGTCAAGGCACTTTTGTCCCCTCACAACTATTCTTGCAGGCGAGCGGCAAAAGATTTCAATTACGCACCAAAACCAATTGATGAAACATTAAAAATCACTGTTGATTGGCTTGAAAATTATTATGTTAAAAACAATAAAACTTAATTTCATCTTGTTTTTTTAAATGCAAAAACAAAATTTTAAATTTAAAATGCAATAAAAATCAAAAAATATTCGCACTTCCCTAAATATCGAATGAATAATAATTTTTAAATTAATAATTAAAATTAATTTAGACCAAAAAATAAATAAAAAAAATTAAAGTGCCGACATTTTTCGACACTTTTTATTTTATAAATTTTTTTGAATATCTTTTTCAAAATTCAATTCAACATCATCAGAAATTTTTTCATCAAAAATGCTCAATTGGGCGCCATCTACCAAAGATTCATCATCTTCAGTTTTTTCTTTTTGTTCATCTTTCATTCTTGAAGTCTTTTCTTTTAATTGATAATCTACAAATTCATTTGAGAAATCTCTTGTTGCAAGCGACTGCAAAATCTTTACTCCTGCATCTCTTGTTTTGTTCTTAATGTCTTCTGAAAACACAATCGCCTTTCCAAGCGCAAAAGAAATTTGAGGAATGCTTCTTACAGTTGCATTTTTATCTTCTTTTGCCTTTTCCTCATAAACTTTCAAAAGTCGCTTCATACTTCTTTTCATATTCTTCTTAACCCATTTTGTCAAAGATTCTTTCTCTGCATTAAATGGTGTCAAATCAATAAACCTTGATTTCATTTCTACATATCTTTGAGCACAAAGTGGACATCTAACAGTCTTTGCTTGTTCAGATGCACCTAAACACGCATTGTTGAAATAAATAAAAACAGGCAATCTTTTCAATTCGGCAACAAGGGAGTTCCTTTCTTCAATCAACGCTTCATATCTCGCTTTTTCTCGAACAGACAAATCATCTTTCAGCCAACCATCTTCTTTTTCAAACTTTGGAATTTCTTCGTCAACCACTTCTGCAAGACACTCAACTATCTTGGCAAATTTTTCTCTTTGGTCTTGTTTTCTTTCCATAAAATTGCCAATGGCAAAAGCCTCATTAAATGTAAGTCCTTTATACCCTCTTACAATCGCATCAATGTGTTCATTATCCCCTTCATTTTGGAACAAATACCAACTTTGAACAGCATTAATTTGCCCC
>JAGBBH010000040.1 GCA_017938505.1 Clostridia bacterium
TGAAATTGTTTTGGAACTGATTCAAGAAATAATATGTGGCAATTTCTTCAATAACTTCCTTTGTCCAACGATTATAATATTTATTCCCATTTTCATCAATTCTCAATATCAATTGATTTGGAATCAATATTGGAGATACAATTTCGTGTTTCTCAACGTTTGACATAATGATAGAACCACTCTTCAACTCACAGTGATTTGCCTTTCCATCCTTTGAGAAATAGATAAAGTCTTGACATATTGCAGGTTGATCGACAAAAGAAATTGCACTCATTCCAATGTCTTGTGTCGGGTCAAAAGTTATGTCATATATTGGATATTCCATATTGTCTATTTCAAATTTCTGAACTATATTATTAAATAAAGATAAATAAAAATAAAAATGTGTAAATATATAAAAATGGGTAGGAATTAACCTACCCACTTTTCGTTATCGTTTCAAGTTTCCACCAGCTAAATCAACAACTTTTGCAACATCATTTGTTTTTCTAACTATATCTCTCACAGCCACAACAGGTTCAAAATTCATATTTCCAATTGCCTGTGTAATTCTGCTTGCACCTGTGTTCTGTTCAATTGCTGCAACACTTCCACCGTAATCCAGTTTTCCACCGTTTGCATATTTGTTGATACTGTTTGATACTAAGTGGCTTGAAGTGTTATAATAGTTGTTTATGGTTGTTCCACCAAGTCTTCCACCGTTTGCAAAACTATTTGACAATCTTCTGACCTTTAATGGATTATCCTCGTTAATTGCTTCAATGAGGTTTATGTACTTTGTGGTTGATTTCTTGTTCACAACGAATTCGCCTCCTTCCACCTCGATGTTTGTACCCTCAACTCTCATTCCACCTTGCTTGTGTGATTTGCCTTTCAAAAGTCCACCCTTTTCAAGTTTTGAAATCTGTTTGATGATGATACCTGTTTGTAATGCACCCATAGCACCGATTATTGCTGCAAATATCGGTCCAAGTATAGGTCCATATTTAAGTGCTGAAGTAATACCAAGTGCCGTATTTACAATGCCCTCAATGAGTTTCTGACCAAGTTCTATCTTTCTTTGTTGTTTCTCTTTTTTCTTGATAAGAGCCTCTTCACGTTCCTTTTGTTTGTTAAGGTCTCTTTCAGTCTGTTGTCTTTGAACCAGCAATACTTGTTCATCAGCAAGTTTTTGCTTCAAAGCCTCTTTGTTTGCAACATCGGAATCTTTGAGTTTGTCGTTGATTTCCTCAATCCTCTCTTCTGAATCCTCCCTTAACTCAACTGCCTTGTCAAGAAGTTCCTCAATGTCTTCAAGACGTTTCTCAGCCTCTTCTATCTGATAGTCAAGAAGTGCAGTGAATCCCTCTGCAAGAGGCTCAAACATATTCTCACTGAACGCTTTATATATACCTTCTATTCTATTTCCAAGACTTTCAGCATAGTCAGATACAATTGAATCTGTCTTCTTATCTATATCTTGAATTGACTGTTGGGTTTTCTCATATTCCATAGCATACTGAGCATCAGCCTTTGCCTTTTCATCCAAGAGAAGTTTATATTCAGTTGAATTTTCACCATACAGTAATTTTGTGGCATAGAGTTTCTTCTGCCATAATTCTTCTGCCTCATTTCTCTTTATGGATTCCGACCGGTGCTTGTTCATAGCATTAACCCATTCCTTTGAACCCTCTCCGTATTTCTTTATGGTTTCATCAATAATTTTCTGCCATTCTTTTTCAAAAGCATCATTTCCCATATTGACCCTTATGGTCTCTTGGTATTCCTCATAGGCTTTTTTTAGTTTCTCATATCTCTCACGGGTTTTATCTATCGACATTATCTGACCATCAAATATCTTGGTGAAAGAATCATCAACTTTTACTGGTTCTAATTTTAAACCCTTTGTTGCTTCTTGGAATTTTTTTATAACTTTGTCGTTATAGTTCAACAGTTTATCGCTGGTTGAGATAATTTCCTTCAGCGAATCATCTTGGGCTTTTTTTAAGCCTTTTGATGCTTCTTCTGATATTTCTTTCCACTTCTTGCTGAACTCACCACCCAATATATTAAGTCTGTCAATTGCAATATTTGAACCAACTGAAAGATTTCTCAAATCCTCAATTAATCCTGCAAGAACATCACCATTCTCTTGCATAGCCTTTTTGGTTGCAACAAAACTATCTGGTAATTCACCCAATATTTGAAGTGTACCATTACCACTTTCATCAACCATAGTGAATATATTTTGAAGACCTTTCTTTAAATCTTGTACCTCTTTTGTATCACCATTCAAAATCTCGGCAATAGAAATCAAATATTCCTTGAAGGTACTTTCTTGACCGACTTTTGAAGCTGTGGTCAATAAGTATTCAAATTGATTACCAGTGTTTTCAAGAAATTTAGTTATAGCCTCAAGACCGTTGTTACTTTCAAATAATTTTTGTACATCGGTACTGAGTTTTGGAACAATATCCTTGAAACGACTTATTATAGCATCAGTATCAAAACTAAGAGGAATTTGGAAATCTGCATTGCCAGCATAATCACCTAAAAGGTTTTCCATACTCTTTTTGACATTCTTGAAGGTAATTTGCAATGATGTCAACTGTGCTTCAAGTTTTTCCTTTGTTTGACCTGTTGCCTTTTCTGCCTCCGAACTGGTCTTCTGTATGAGTGTCGTTATTTCATTAAGGATTTTATGATATGTGTTTCTTGTTTCATCCGCTTCATCAGCCAAAGTCTGATATACAATCATCTTACGTCTGAAAGCATAATCCTGAACAGCATCAACATTTGCAGAAAGCATTTCATTTGTGTAAAATGATTCACCATTTATAAGTCCTTTAAGAGTTTTTCCATACATTTCCTCATATAGTGAGATAATTGTCTTGAAATAATCCTCATAGGTCTTTCTCTGTAATTGAATACCTTGTTTTATTAGATTATCGGATTTCTGAATTGTTTGTCCAATTTCTTTATACAATTCCTGTATTTTCTTCTTGTATTCCTCAGCTGCATTGTTTGTTATCTTTGCTCTTGCAGACACACCTGACTTTGTTGCTTTGGTTCTTTCTTGCTGTTGCTCTCTGACATAGGCTGTCTTCTTGTCCTCAACATCTGCATCAAACTGCATTTCTTCCAGTTTGATATTATTAAGTTCCTCCGTGTTTCCCTTTGCCAATTTTCTTCTTTCTGCAAAGTCTTTCTTTTGAAGAGAAATATATTTGTCAGAATAAGTCTTGTTATTCCTCTCTCTGATTTTTAATTCTTTAAGTTCCTGTTGGGTTGTCTTGTTTGACTCTGCTGTTGCTTTTAGTCGCATATCTTCAAGACCCTTTTCAACCTGTGATTGGAAACCACTCTTAAATGCTTTAACAGTTCCAGCATATTGTTGTTTAAGACCATCCTTCATAGCATTCCAAGCACCTTCAAAATTACCCTTGAACAGTTCAGACATTACCTTGCCAAGTGTTCTAAGAGGATTTATCACCCAGTTCACAACAGCCTTTCCATAACCAACACAGATAGCCTTGAGAGTATTCATAAAGCCACCCATACTCTTGAAAGCACCTGTTACCTTTCCAATAACTGGGAATGTGTTATTCAACCATTTCCATATTTCTTTCCAGTGAGTGATAAGGTCAATTACAAGTCCGATAATGAACATAATAGGAATACTTCTCATTGCAACACTCAAGGTTTTTGAAGCAATCGCACCTGCCTTTTGTGCAAGTGTTAATCCTCCTTGTGCTGCCGTTGCTGCACCTGTTGCTGTTGCATTCGCTGTCTTGGATGCGGTGTTAAGTCCCTCTGCAACTGTATTTGCACCAGTGGCTGTTGTATTTGCTGTCTTGGATGCCGTATTGAGACCTTCTGCGACCGTATTCGATCCTTCTGCAACAGTATTTGTTTCAGTTGCAATCGTATCAGCATCTTTTGCTGCTGCATTTGCTGCATTTGCTGCTGCGTTTGTTTGCTCTGATAATGTATTTGCCTCTTTGACTGCCGTATTGATTTGTGTTGTTGCTGTATCAACCTCTGTTGCCTTTGATTTAAGACCAAGTGCAGAAGCCAGTGCATTTGTCACTGTTGTATATATCTTTGCAGTTGCACTACCATTTGCAGTAAGTGCGTTCTGTATTGATTGAAGAGATTGAAGCATTTGCATAATTGCCATCATTTTCTGCATACTTTCAGCAACTGCCTCGTTTTCCTCACCAAATACAGTTAATGCCGAATTATATAATCCCCATACACTTGTTGCTGTAGTTGCAAGGTTAATTACATTGTCAATACCTGCCGTGTCCGATGCAAAGTGCTTTATTTCATCACCGGCATCAGCTAATGCGTCTTTTAATGCACCTGCCCTTTGTGCTAATGCAATAAATTTAGGGTCTGTCTTGTCAACACCGTTTGCAAGCATTTCAGCCATTGCATCTCTAAGTTCACGGACTTCTTGTTTCATTGACTTGTTGGATTCAATAACCATTTCAGCTGCACCGGGATAATTTCCTACATTCCTTGTATATATCTTCATCTGCTCGTCAAACTCCTTCAATTCAGCTTGAAGTCTTGCAGATTCCTCAACCATTCCTTGTATCTCTGCTTTGTCTTCCTCTGTAACATTTGCGTGTGTTCTGATAAGTTTGTTGAGAGATGTTAAGTATTTTTGTTTTTCCGCATATGAGTTGAGTTGTTTTTCTTCAACAACAGACTGTGCCTCTTGTTGCTGAATAAGTTCCTTTATTTCTTTTTTG
Source organism: Clostridia bacterium (assembly GCA_017938505.1). GTDB lineage: Bacteria > Bacillota > Clostridia > Christensenellales > UBA1242 > Caccovivens. The sequence goes on from JAGBBH010000040.1 coordinate 4,740, forward strand.
TTCTTGGACAACTCTGAATTTACTTGTTGAAGTTCTTTCTCATATTCAGCATCAAAATCCGCCAGTTTCTGCTTTGCCTTTGTAAGAGCATCAGCACTTGAAGCACTTTCCTTTGTTGCAGTGCTATTCTTTGTAGTTGCCTCAGTTACTTTATCAACATTTGCTGTTACATTCACAGCCTTGTCAGTAAGTTTTTCCAACACATCTGCAAGGCTGCTCACATTGTCAAAGGCTTCCTTGACACCGGCAATTTCAATTGTATAAGTTCTCTTATTTGCCATTATTTTTTAATAAATTCTGATTTACTTATAAAGATTTCAAACTCAATGTTGCTGGCTCGTCTTCCTGTACTGAATGACCGTCAATCTCAATAACACTCCACAATCCGTCATTATACAATATCTTTGTGTTGCTCTTAATCTGATTGAATATGTGGTTTGGAATTATCATATCAATGTCAACCTGATAGTAGTCATTCATATTGATATTGAAGAACACATCTGTTATTGTCTTATCCCTACCGTCATAGGTGTTGTCACTTGTATTGTCATAGTCCAACATTATGAGTTTCTTCTCGGTCAATGAACCATTATTGTTTCTCTGATAAGTCCATAACTGATTGTCAACAATTAATAATCTGAAAGTTTTGTCACCCTTTATCTCAATATAGTTCATCCTTGGGATAAGATTGTTGTTTACTATGTCCTTTCTGTTATATAGATAGAAAAACCTCATAGTGTAGTCTGTCTTGAACTGTTCCGCTTGTGCCAATTCATAAGTGTATTCTTCATCAAATATACTACTGTCAGCAATTATAGGACTTGGGAATGTATAGTTTTCGTCAGTCTTTATTGATTTGTACCAGCAATAACTCCAAATACTGTCTTTCTTATTTATTGAACCACTTGTGTTTGCAGTATTTTCAAATGAAATTTCACCACTATGCTCAGGTTTATTAAAAGGTCTTGATGCGTCCTCACAATATGGTGAATCATTTCCTCTCACATATCCTTCTTCACTGGTGTCATTTTTCCATTTCAATGCAATAGTGCTTGGCAATGTAATTCTCTTAAAAACAGCATCCACATTATTGCAATAATCATCAATTGATATAACCTTTCCACTCTCTTCCTTTGTACTGATATAGTCCATCGAATAGGTGTTCTTGTCAATTTGGCTTAATCTACAATTGAATGTCTGCAAGAAGTTATTGAGATAATCGTTGCATTTTATTTCTGGCAGAAGTTTGTTTACATCAGTATATCTCTTTGATGATAATTCAGAACCGTTCAAAATAGGCTCTTTCTTGTTTGGAATCCAATTTTCATTGGTTGTCACAAGACCCATTTCAAAGTCAAAGTTATAGAGATAATTTGTGTAACCCCTTTTATAAAGGTGCTTTCTGCCTGAACATTTACAACCAGTATTAATCCAAGAACACTTGTCTTGTTGGTGGTTATATGCACTGATAATCTCTGGATATATGGTTTCACCCTCTTCAAGCCATACACAAGTATGGATGTCAAACGTACCACTTGTTGAACTGGTGCATTTTATTGTTGAATTTTTTTGTCCCTCATAGGTATGTGCGTTGAAATTACTTGTTGTGTCCCAAGAATATGTGATATTATCACCGTTAGCATTCCTTTTCAATAAGTTATAACCTTCAAAATTTGAATAACTATCATCCCTTACCATTACTTGCGCTGTGTTCCTACCATATGTATTGCCTGTATCTGAACCATAATGAAGAATAAGATATTCACCACTGTTATCCGCTCCCATATCTTTGAACTTAGGTGTTTTTGATACGTCATACAAACTCATCATAGCCATTTTGTCATATTCTCTGAATTCGCAACGACAAGACTTTGATTTATGCAATGACTGATGTCCGAATCTCGCTCCACAAATGAAATCCTCTGTATTGAAACCACTCAAATTCTTTACCAATGTGGTCTTTTGGTTTTTACCAAAATATCTACAAGATTCACCAGTTAATATCTTTACTGCCGATGGATTATCATACAGCACACTCGGACTTGACTCACTCTCTGTATAGTCAACAGGAATCATTGGCAGACCGAAATTGAAACAATAATAACGTGGGTTTTCCTTTGGAATACCTCTCTTCAACTGAACCTCATATGCACTTAGTGAAAAGTCAGTTCTATCATCTCTTGAATCCCAACCAGTTACGTTCACAGGGTTTCCTCTGTCACATCTTCCTTTGTCTGGAAGTTTGATATTTCCCTTGAAATGCACTTGATACCAACCACTAACAGGAACAATTATTGTCTTTGCCTCTTTTGAGAATGAAGTGTCAGTTGAAGTCTTCATCATTTCATATTTGTTCACAACATTTGAGATTGTTGCATTATCAGAATAAAGGGGTACATCAGCACAATATTTGAATTTGTCATCTTGAAATTCCTCTGCACTGGATGATGTGTTCAGTCTTTTCTTCTGTGTTGAATATTTTCTTAATCCACCCTCACAATGGAATGAAAGATAATATGGTGTATGCTTTTCCGATTTGTACAAATCCCAATTGCTTGAATAACTCTGGAATAACTCCGTGAATTTTGGATTCTCAAATACATTGCCAATCAAATTATAGCCATTTGTTGCAAATACATCTTTCATCACTGACAATACATTGAAAGCTGGCAGTACATTGTTCAAATCAAAATAGGTTTTATCATAAACAGTTGACTGTTCATACTTCCCCATATTGGCTTCTGGTTTGTTATATGGCCAATTGTATAAAACATAAGGAAAACATATATGTTTGTCACGTTGGTTAACAGGTGGATATTCAGCACCATATCCCTTTATGTTTCCAACATAATTGTTTATCTTTGTAATATCATCCCAATCATTTATATATTTGTAATGAGGTATAAGTTCCCTTAATGTTCTGTCACCCAAAACGTCTTTCAGTTCCTTTTTCTGTGGAATATAGATATTTCCCTTATAGTTTTCCTTGTCAATCTCATTGATAATGAACTTTCCCCTCAGAATCAACATATCATTCGCATATAATTCCGCATCGTAAACACGGTTGAACTTCTGTCTTACATCAACGGCATCAACAAATCCAATCACCCTCTTGTTTCTCAACGTTGTAGGCAATTCCATCTCATATGAATAAGTTATTTCTTTGATGATAAGTTCCTCTGGGTCTTGAAATTCTTTTTTAATCTTAATCTCGGTGTCCTCGTTTACATCAACAAGTTTATTGTTTAAAAATAAATTGATATACATATCTCATTTGCAAATTATATATTTATTCCAGTATCGGCAAAACGATACTTGCACTCAATCTCATAATATTTCTCATTGTCTGACAACTCAATTGACATATCATCAATCAGCACCATCTTGTATTTAACTTCATTTTCTGGATAATACTTGAAAACATATTTGCTTCTTTGTAACTCAGTGAGCCAATTTGCCATTCTCTCGTTAATCATACTTGTTATTGAAGTGTACATACTATCCATTTCAACCTGCTTGGTATGTTCCAACTCATAAGTGTTACCAAACGGTCTTTGAGGATTCTTCATATATGTTGTCCTCTCGTTAATTGATGAGGCAAACTTATGCTCACCAGTGAAATTGTATGAATCCAAACCACCAATTGCATTAATGAAGAACAATGTATCATTCTTGTCACATTTAGGCTCTACATAATATCTTATATTATTTGTAATTTCAACTGCTCCCTGTACTGCAACAACATCAACATAACCCA
>JAGBBH010000041.1 GCA_017938505.1 Clostridia bacterium
TATTGCAGGGCTTGCAAGGGACGAACTTGCAGAAATAATAAAAGAAAATGAAAGCAGAAGAATTCAATGCGAGATAGCCAAATAAGAGGTGCGAAAATGGCATTTAAATATTCAAGTGAATTTTTAGGGCAATTGGCAAATTTTTACGGCAAAAATTCCGATTTGTACAGATATGCACAAAATGGCGGGGGATTTTTGGATTGCCTTATTGCTGATAAATTGCAGGCAGAAGAAAAGTTGTTTTCTGGTAAAAATATTTTGAAAATGATTGAAAGTGTTGGTGTTGAAGAAACAGTAACGGTGGTTCAAAAAATGGTAGAGAACCGAAAAGTAGAAGAAGGTTTTCAAAAAGAAGCAAAAAGACAAACTTTACAGCATTGGGAAAAAGTTAAAGTGCACTATAACGAAAGATGAGGGGAAATAATATGAATGTTTTTAGATTTTCAGATGAACTTATGGAAAGAATGAAAAGATTTTATGGTGAGGACTCAATAAGTTATGAACTTGCGTGCCAAGGCAGTCCGAAAGTTGTTCCTTTGGCACTTCAACATATTGAATTTTGTAGGAATGAATGTAATCCATACAACATTTTGGATATCATTAATGCAATGGACGAACATCATGCGATTGAAGAAATCAAAGAGGCAATGCGTCAATATGTTGAAGCTCAAGAAATTTGGGAGGCTATTCACAAAGAAGTTCAAGACAATATGAATTTTGCTGTAAAATCTGTTGATGAAAAATTTGTTCACACTTTTGATGGTCAGTCTATTGAAAAACCATTCTTTGTTATGCCAGAAAAGGAAAGGGATAGGTAAGGAGAAAAATATGATTTATTCAAAAACTTTACAAGAAAAAATTAAACAGTTTTATGGTGAAGATTCAATTATTTATTTTGAATGTGCAAAAATGAGAAATTCAAATCTCCCTCTCTTAATTAGAAAATCACTTGCTATGCGTGAAAATCTTGAATTGGGGGCTAGCAATTTAATTTATATCATTGAACACGCACCAAGTAATGAGGCGGCAGTTAATTTGATTCAATCAATTGCGGAACTTTGTAAACAAGAAAGACAACTTCTTGCGGAAGTAGAAAAGGAAAGAAAGGAATTTTTGCATAAATGCTTTGAAAAAAGAAGTGCAATTAAGCAAAAATATTTGAAAGAGCAAGGCGTGCAAGAAAAATCGAAGGAGGAATAATGGCACAACAAAATCAACCAAAGAAATATCAATATTCTGCGGAAAGTCTTGATAAAATTATTTTTGTTGGCGGTGGACAAAGTCCTCTCAAAGGAGTGTCTGGAGCAGAAGCGTGTGCAGCAATGGGGTATCACGGACAACTTCAACACATTATGAAAGTTCAACTTGCTGAGGCAAAACACGACCTTACAATCAAGAAAAAAGTTCAGAGAGAACTTCAATCGCCAGCCGTTGCACAAAGCATTGAAGAAACGAAGAAAAAAATTCAGTATGCAAAAGAGATTATTGGTGAGTGTGATAGGGCAGCACTTTATGAAATGTTTTCAAGACATTGCAAAACAGATGAGGAAATTTGGGAAAGAGTTAATAATACAATTAAAGTTCATTATCAAGACCGAGAAAAAGAAGGTTTGGAACAAAAAAGTAAAGTTAAAGATGGGGCTGTTCAAAACAATCAAATGTCAGATGAGAGAACAAAAGATTGAGGTGGTATATGAGAAAATATAAATACAGCGAACAGATAATAAAGGATATTAGAGAGTTCTCAAACAATGATGAAAAACTTGTTCAATATGCACTTGATGGCAACCATAAAATGCTAAGGGAAATTATTGGATTAAGGATTTCACAATATAAACTTCAAATTTCTATAAAAAAAGATAGAAAAGAGAGGGAAATAGATGGAAATGCGAGAGAAAAACTTTGGCAAGAAATTGATGAACTGCAGGATAGACTTTTTGTCGGTTATAACATTATAGAAGAAACTTATAATGCAGAAGACAAAGAGTTTGCATATCGACTTGAGGCAAAAACAAAGAAAAATAAAGTTTATAGTCTCTATGATGCAAAGAAAGACAATCGTCAGAAGTTTGCGGAAACAAACAATAAAAGCAAAAAAGAAAAATTAAGAGAAAAATAAAGGAGAAAATACAAATGGCACAATATGTTTATAGTAAGGAAATTTTAGAAAAAATTGAAAAATTCAGCGGGAGGGACTCTTCTGATTATTCATTGGCAAAACTCAGTTATCACGCAGGTCTTGCTGCTTCTGTTAAGAAGCAAATTGAACAATATCAAAGTTTCAAAAATCCAACAATTCTCGCTATTGCATTAGAGAAGAGGACCATCAACAGCATTGAGGAAAGAGTTGCTCATTTAGATGATAAAATCGAACTTGGAAAAGAAATTCTTGTTGCAACTAGAATTGCTCAACAATGGGAAAAAGACGAATTTGCAAAATATTGTCAGTCAAGACCAGACCTTTGCAAAAAAGGTTCAAAAAAGAAAACTGCCAAAACAGCGAATTCCAGCGAACCTGAAAAAACTTTGGGTTAATGATGTTTCTAATATTTATCCGAAAAGCACAACATAAGTTGTGTTTTTTATTTTTTGATAAAATTTTAGTTTGGAGATATTCTTGTTTTAAAAATATTTGCAAATGACTTGTATTTTGTTGTATAATTTGCTTATTAGGAGAAAACTTGCTTGAAAGATTTAAATTTGATTAGAAATTTTTGTATTATTGCTCACATAGACCACGGAAAAAGCACTTTGGCGGACAGACTTATTGAAATGACGGGAACAGTTTCAAAAAGAGATATGCAAAATCAACTTCTTGACAGTATGGAACTTGAAAGAGAAAAAGGCATTACAATTAAACTTGCCCCAACTAGACTTATTTATGAATATGAGGGCAAAGAATATACACTTAACTTAATAGATACCCCTGGACATGTCGATTTTACTTATGAGGTTTCTCGTTCACTTGCCGCTTGCGAGGGAGCCTTGCTTTTGGTTGATGCTTCTCAAGGGGTTGAAGCGCAAACATTGGCAAACACTTATCTTGCCATTGACAACAATCTCGACACAATTCCTGTTATAAACAAAATTGACTTGCCTTCAGCAAGAGTTGAAGAAGTTAAACAAGAGATTGAAGAAGTTATTGGTTTTGATGCCGAAAACTGTCCTTGCATTTCAGCAAAAGAGGGCACAAACATTGACCAAGTTCTCAAGGCAATCATTGAACAAGTGCCAGCACCAAAGGGAGATGAAACATCTCCGCTGAAATGTTTGGTTTTTGACAGTCATTATGACAATTTTAAGGGTGCAATCTGTCTTGTTCGTGTTTTTGATGGAAAGGTTAAGGCTGGCGACAAAATTTTGATGATGCAAACAGGCAAAGTGTTTGATGTAACAGAAGTTGGAATTTTTGTTCCAACAACAAAGGCAACAAACGAACTTTCCGCCGGAGATGTTGGGTATATTGCTGCATCAATCAAAACAATTGCAGATGTCAAAGTTGGTGGCACAATAACTTCTGTTGAAAACCCAATCAAACAACCTCTTGCGGGTTACAAAGAAGTTCAACCTGTTGTTTTTTGCGGAATTTTTCCTGTTGATGGTGCAAAGTATAATGAACTTAAAGATAGTCTTGACAAACTTAAACTTAACGATGCAAGTTTGCAGTTTTCTCCAGAAGTTTCGTCTGCCTTGGGTTATGGATTTAGATGCGGATTTTTGGGTCTTTTGCATTTGGAAATCATCACAGAAAGGCTTGAAAGGGAATTCAATCTTGATATCATAACAACTGCACCAAGTGTGAGTTATAATGTTTATAAAACCAATGGGGATATGCTTGAAATTTCAAACCCATCAAACTTACCACCAGCAATTGAAATCGAAAAAATTGAAGAACCAATTGTCAATGTCAATGTGTTTACTCCACCTGAATATGTTGGAACAATTATGGAACTTTGTCAGGATAAGCGTGGAATTTATAAAGATATGCAATATCTCGACAAAAAAAGAGTGGAACTTAAATATGTTTTGCCTTTAGGCGAGATTATTTATGATTTCTTTGACAGTTTGAAGTCGAGAACGAGAGGTTATGCAAGTTTTGACTATGAATTTTCAGGATTCCAAGCGTCTGACCTTGTGAGAGTTGATTTAATGTTGAATGGCGAAAAATGTGATGCTTTGTCATTGATTGTTCATAAAGATAAGGCCTACAATCGTGGAAGGGAACTTGCTGAAAGACTGAAAAAAATCATTCCAAGACAGTTGTTTGAAGTCCCTGTGCAGGCTTGCATTGGAAATAAGATTATTGCAAGGGAAACAATCTCTGCTATGAGAAAAGATGTTCTTGCAAAATGTTACGGTGGGGACATTTCAAGAAAGCGAAAACTTCTTGAAAAACAAAAAGAAGGAAAGAAAAAGATGAGGAAAATTGGTTCTGTAGAAATTCCTTCTGAAGCATTTATGAGCATATTGAAACTTGATGAGGACAAATAGTTTGAATAAGGCTTTGTCAATTTACATTCACATTCCATTTTGTAAAAGAAAGTGCAACTATTGTGCTTTCTCCTCTTTTTGTGCTGAAAGTTCACTTGTAGATAAATATTTAAATTTGCTATGCAAAGAGATTGTTGATAGAAAAACATCAAGGCCGATTAAAACCATATACATTGGTGGAGGAACTCCGACCATTCTAAATGAAAATCAAATAACTTTAATTGTCGAAACATTAAGAAAAAATTATGATTTGTCTAAAGTTGAAGAATTTACAATTGAGGCAAATCCGAATTCAATTTCGTTGCGGTTGTTGGAAACTTACAAGAGCTTGGGTATTAATCGTTTAAGCGTAGGTGTTCAAACGCTTTCAGACACAGCCTTAGAAAAAATTGGACGATTGCATACCGCAAATGAGGCAATTGAAAAAATTAGACTTGCCAAAACTATTTTTGAAAACATTTCTGCAGACTTGATTATCGGACTTGAAAATCAATCTGGAAAAGAGGTGTGTCAGTATGCAAAAAAATTGATAGATGCTGGGGTAAAACATATCTCTTGCTATCTCTTGGAGATTTATGAAAACACGCCTTTATATTTGCAAATTGAAAGTGGAAAATATAAACCTCTTGATGATGAGAAAACAATAGAGGTTTTTAGCGAACTTGCTGAAAGCTTGAAGGGCTATGGTTTAAAAAGATATGAGATAAGCAACTTTGCCAGTGAGGGCTGCGAAAGTAAGCACAACTTAAATTATTGGCAAAGAGGAGAATATTTTGGTTTTGGTCTTTCTGCACATTCTTTTGTTGGAAAAAATCGCATAAAAAATTCAGACAACTTTGACGACTATGAGAGGGGAGAACAAGAAATTGAGGAACTCTCCGAAAAAGAGGAAATCGAGGAGAATGTTATGCTTGGACTTCGTTGTGATATCGGAGTTAATTTGCGTGCTTTAAAAAAATATTCTTATGATTTGTCAGAGAATGGTTATTTTAAAGAATATTGCAAACAAGGAATATTGCAAGTTGAGCAATCAGCAAACGGAATAATTATAAAATTAAATCCAAAATTTTATCATTTAAGCAACACTATAATCAGTAATTTGCTTCCTGATTAAAAAAATTATTGAAAAACTGTTGCAAAATTAAAAATTGTGTGCTATAATACACTATGTAAAGTTAAACGACTTGACAAAAGGCGGTTAGATTATGGCAAAAATTCAACTTCAAGATTTTGTGCATTACGGCAAATTGTTTGAAATTTATGGCAAACTTTTAAGTGATGACCGTCAAAATATTATGACTGATTATTTTCAGTTTAATATGACTTTAGTAGAAATTGCAAAGGAACGAAACATTTCAAGACAAGCGGTTCTAGACGCAATTGACAAGTCCTGTCAAAAACTTGAAAAATTTGAAAAATTGCTTCAGGTTGGCGACAAAAAAGAAAAATTGATGTGTGAAGTTGAACAACTTCTGCAATTAGCGAAAAACTTGAAACAACAAGAAATCATAGAAAAAGTCGAAAAAATTTATAAGGAAATTTAAATGACACTATTTTCATCATTATCAGAAAAATTTAACCATATCTTCTCGAAACTTACAAAAAGAGGGAAACTGACCGAACTTGAAATTAAAGAAGCAATGAGAGAGGTTAGAATTGCACTTTTGGAAGCCGATGTAAACTATATGGTTGCAAAAAAGTTTGTTTCGGAAGTTTCTCAAAAAGCGGTTGGCGAAGATGTTATGAAAAGTCTTACGCCGGGACAAATGGTTATCAAGATTGTTAAAGACGAGCTTACAAAACTTATTTCTTCAGACAATCAAAAACTCCAAGTCGCCTCAAATCCACCTACAGTGATTATGATGTGTGGGCTTCAAGGCGCAGGAAAGACAACAATGTGTGGAAAGCTTGCTTTTCACTTGAAAAAATCTGGCAAAAAACCACTCCTTGTTGCTTGTGATATCTATAGACCAGCGGCAATCAATCAGTTGCAAGTCGTTGGAAAAACTGCAAATGTCGAAGTGTTTGAAAGGGGAACTCAAAACCCTGTAAAAACTGCAAAACAAGCAATTGACCATGCAAGGAAGCAAGGTTGTGATGTTGTTATTCTTGACACAGCAGGCAGACTTCACATAAATGAAGAACTGATGGACGAACTTAAAAACATTAAAAAGGAAGTTTCTCCAACAGAAATCTTGCTCGTGGTTGATGCAATGACAGGTCAAGATGCAGTTACTATCAGTGAAAGTTTTAACAATGACCTCGACATAACAGGTGTTGTTCTCACAAAACTTGATGGCGATACAAGGGGTGGGGCGGCACTTTCAATCAAAGCAATCACAGGAAAACCAATCAAATTCTCTGGCGTTGGTGAAAAAATTGGTGATTTGGAACCATTCCACCCAGACAGAATTGCAAGCAGAATTTTGGGAATGGGAGATGTGCTTTCTCTTATTGAAAAAGCCCAAGAAGCGGTAACAGAAGAAGAAGCACAAAAAATGGCCGAGAAACTGAGAGAAAACTCGTTCACCTTTGAGGATTATCTCGTGCAAATGGAAAAACTCAAAAAAATGGGGAGTTTGCAAGACATTTTAGGAATGATTCCTGGAATGGCGTCAAAATTGAAAGGTGTTACAATTGATGAGAAGCAACTTGAAGTTAACAAAGCAATTATTCAAAGTATGACCAAAGAAGAACGCTTAAATCCAGACATCATTAAGGCAAGCCGAAGAAAAAGGATTGCAGATGGCAGTGGAACTTCAATTCAACAAGTCAATGCACTTTTAAAGCAATTTGAGCAATCAAAAGAAATGATGAAACAACTCAAAAACAAGCGTGGGTTCAGGGGAATGTTTTAAACAGACTTGCTGAATCGGACAAAAATTGGTATAACTCAAAACAATCAAGGTTTTGATTTATATATAAACGAAAGAAAACTTTCAAAAAATAAAAAAAAGGAGAAATTAAGATGGCTGTTAAAATTAGACTTACAAGAATGGGAGACAAAAAGGCTCCATTCTACCGTGTGGTTGTTGCTGATTCAAGAAGCCCAAGAGATGGAAAATATATTGACCTTCTTGGAACTTACAATCCATTGACAAATCCTGCTGAAATCAAGATTGACAATGAAAAAGCAAAAACATGGCTTAAAAATGGCGCGCTTCCAACAGAAACTGCAAAATCAGTTTTGGTTAAAAGTGGTGCAATTGAAACAGAAAACAAATAAGGAGTCGCACTATGGACGAACTTTTAAAATTCCTTGTTAAAGCAATCGTAACGGAAGATGAAGTTGTTGAAGTTGCAAAAGAGGAAGATGAAAGAACAATAACATATAAAATCAAGGTTGCTGAAAGCGACATTGGAAAAGTTATTGGCAAAAACGGAAAGACTGCAACAAGCATTAGAACAATTATGAAATCAGTTGGTGCAAAATCACACAAAAAGGTTTTTGTAAAATTTGAGGACTAATATGGAATTTGTTTGTGTAGGCAAAATCATTAAACCGCAGGGTATCAAAGGGGAAGTGAAAATTCTTCCATTAATCGATATTCCTGCGATTTTTAATGGTAAGCATAAGTTGTATATTGAAAGA
>JAGBBH010000001.1 GCA_017938505.1 Clostridia bacterium
ATTTTTCAGCTAAACTTGCAACCAACTTCTTGTTTTCAGCATTATTAGGATTTTTGCAATTAACAACAACCACAAAAGGTTTTTTGCAAGATTTCATCTCCGCAATCACCCGTTCTTCTGCCAAAACATAATTCTCTCGTTCTATGTCCGTAACAGAGCCATCAGTGGTTACAACAATTCCAATTGTGGAATGGTCCTCAATGACTTTTTGCGTTCCAATTTCCGCAGCCTTGTCAAAAGGCATTTCATCTTCTGACCAAGGAGTTTTTACAAGTCTTGGTTTTTCATTCTCCGTTGCCCCCATCGCACCAGAAACCAAATAGCCCACACAATCTATCATTCGCACTTTCAGGTTGACATTGTCTGCCACCGAAATCTTAACCGCCTCATTTGGCACAAACTTTGGTTGTGTTGTCATAACAGTTTTGCCATCAGCACTTTGAGGCAATTCATCAATAGCCCTTTCTCGAACATTTTTGTTTTCAATGTTTGGAATTACGAGTTTTTTCATAAATTCAGAGATAAAGGTCGATTTCCCCACCCTTACAGGGCCGACAACGCCAACATATATATCACCATTGGTGCGGTTTTGAATATCTTCATAAATTTGATACTTTTCCATTTAAACCTCCAAGATATCATAACTTATGAATGTCTTTTTCAATTTATTCCAAAAGCAAGACAAAAGAAAAAAACTCAAAAGCACAACTTAGAATTCTTTTGAGTTTTTAATGTTAAAATTTAATTGTCAACGCTTTGCTTTTCTGTTTGTTTTTCATCATTGACAGGAAGTTCTTTTTCTGCTTCAACATTTGCTGTAGAAAGTTCTGCCACTTGATGTTTTTCTTTTTTCTTAAAAAGTTTTTCTCTGAAATTAACCTTATTTTCCTTGCCCTGAATAAGTCGTTTTATGTTTCCTCTATGCATAAACAAAATCAAAGCAAAACCAAACCACACAACCAAAATCACCGCCAATGCAAAATAAATTTGTGCAAAGTGGAAAATGCAAGTCGAATAGATGCTCAAAGTGAGCAAGAAAATTATCGAAATGATAAATGGATATTCAATTACCATAAACAACAAGAAACAAACAACGAATGTTATCAACGACACCCACCAACACGCAGGGTGGAAGAGAAACATTCCAAATGCACAAGCCACACCTTTCCCGCCTTTAAATTTGTAAAAAACAGGAAAACAATGCCCAACAACGCCACCAATGGCAGAGATGAAATATGCCAGATTGGCAAAACCTGGTTCAGGATAAAAATGCAAAAACAAAAAATATGTCGCAATCGCTGGCAAACCAGACTTTATCGCTTCAAAAATTAAAGTCAAAATCGCAGGTGTAAAACCGTGAGTTCGCAGCATATTCATTGTTCCCGGATTTTTGCTTCCGATTTCTGTGATATCTCTCCTTGAAAATGCCTTGGAAAATATTCTTGCAAAATTGATGTTTCCAATCAAATATGCACCAATAAAAACCAAAACTAAATATAACGCAATCATCAATCCTCCTCCTTGCCCTTAAACGCAAGTTCAATTGGCGTTCCCGAAAAATCAACCTTCTCCCTCAATCTGTTTTCCAAATATCTCTCATAAGAGAAGTTTATGTTTTGAGGTTCTTTGCAGAAGAACACAAATTTTGGAGGATTCGTGTCCGCTTGCGTTGCAAACATAATTTTTGACTTCTTTCCGTTTTTAGAAGGAGGTTCAAAATTTAAGATTGCATCGTGTAAAATGTCGTTCAAGATGCCTGTTGTAATTCTTCTTGACGCATTTTCATAGACCTCATCAACTGTTTTCATAATTTCAGACAACCCTGTTCCACTTAAAGCAGACACAAAAAGAACTTTGAAATATGACATAAAAGATAATTTCTCATCTAACACCTTTTTAAACTCATCTTTTGTCATAATTTTTTCGTCCCACTTGTTCACCAGCACAACGCTTGGTTTTTTTGCTTCGTGAACAAACCCAGCAATTCGGACATCTTGCTCTGAAACTTCTTTGCTTGCATCAAGAACAATTAGCACAACATCACTCATTTCAATTGCCGACATACTTCTGAGAACGGAATATCCTTCAACAGATTGTTTTTCAACAGAACGCTGTCTGCGAAGCCCAGCGGTGTCAATAAGTTGATAATCTTTTTTGTTGCATCTAAACGGAACAACCACACTATCACGAGTTGTTCCTTCAATATCGCTAACAACCACTCTCTTTTTGCCAAGGAGTCGGTTCATAAGCGAGCTTTTCCCAACATTTGGTCTGCCAATAAGACTGATTTTAATTCCATCAAATTCATCAACTTGAAGGTCTGTTGGAAAGTGCGACACAACTGCATCTAACACATCACCAATACCTCTGCTTTGAGTGCAAGAAATTGGCATAGGATCGCCAAGGCCAAGCCCATAAAACTCATACACCAAAGAAGTGTCAAAACTGTCAAGTTTGTTAACGACAAGCACAACAGGAACCTTTTGTTTTCTCAAAAGTCTTGCCACATCTTCGTCCGCTTGCGTAATTCCTGTTTTTCCATCAACAACAAAAATGATTACCGTTGCATTTTCAATGGCAAGCATAACTTGTTCAATGATTTCTTTTTTGAAAACATCTTCACTGTTAAGTTCAACGCCGCCAGTGTCAACGATTGTAAAATCTTTTCCACACCAAGAAGCATCAGCATAGAGCCTATCACGAGTAACCCCCGCAACATCATCTACAATGCTGATTCTTCTTCCACATATTTTGTTAAAAAATGTTGACTTTCCAACATTTGCTCTGCCCACTATGGCCACAATTGGTTTATTCATAGAATGAATATAACACAAAAAAAGAATTTAATCAAATGTTTCAAACAAATTTCAACAAACAACAACTTCTCTAATTTAACAAAAAACACTTTCCGTTCCATAAAATTGTCAAATTTTTGACAACAAGTTAAAACAGTCCCTATCGTTTTTTTCTATTTTTGCAACAATTCTCACAATCGAAACAATGTGCACATTTGCATTTGTTAGAAAATTTTTTAACAACAGCAAAAATTGCAAGAAGCAAACTCACCGCAGACAATATCGACAAAACGACTTTCCAAGTTCCAAAAACTTCACAAGCAAAAACAACATTATAAACCACAAACGCCACAACATAAGCAACAAAAAGTTGAACCACAACACCTACAAAAGTCCACTTTTTGCCAATCTCTTGTGCAAGCATAGAAATTGATGCAATGCAAGGAGTATAAAGCAGACAAAACACCAAAAACGACAGCACACTTGCATTTGAAGGGAAAAAAACCAAACTTGTTGGAATCAAAATTGATTGCGACACAAGTTTGCTTGCCCCTGCATCAATTCCATTGAACATTGCAATCGTTGAAACAACAACTTCTTTTGCGACCAATCCTGCAAGCAAAGCACACACAATTGCCCAATTGCCAAAACCAAGTGGGACAAAGAGTGGTGCAAAGAGTTTTCCAACCCACTCAAGCATACTCACTCCGCCATTGTCAGGAACGAAAGAAAATTTGAAAGTAAAGTTTGAAAGTACCCAAACAATGACATTCATTGCCACCATAATCGACCCCACTTTGACAATGAAAATTTTTACATTTTTCCATAAAATTTTCAGCACTCTTTTCAAGTTTGTCGTTCTATATGGAGGGAATTCAAGAATGAAGCTTTGTTTGTTGCTTTTTAAGATTGTAGCATCTAAAATTTTGGAAACTGCAATTGAAATTACCACTCCCAAAAGATAAAGTCCCATAATGACAAATATGTTTTTTGCACCAAAGAACGCCCCACCAATGACGGTGTAAATTGGAATTTTTGCAGAGCAACTCATATAAGGGCAAAGCAAAGCCGTTTTAATTTTTGCGTTTATGTCTTCCATATTTCTTGCAGTCATAATTGCAGTTGTCGAACAGCCAAAGCCCATTAAAAGAGTATATACACTTTTCCCTGAAAGTCCAATTTTACCTAGAATATCCTCAAAAATGAAGGCAATTCTTGACATATAACCACTATCCTCAAGAATTGACAAAAAGAAAAACAGAAGCACTACTTGAGGCAAAAACGAAAGCACTGTTGCCACCCCACCAAAGATTGCAACATTGAAAAGTTCATAAAACCAAGAATTTCCAAACGAATTTTTAAGCACAGCAAGAATTGGCGAAGAAATTGTTTCAAGCAAAACGCCAAGCCCGTCTGACAACCAAGCGCCTAGCGAAAAGAAAGTCAAATAGAACACTGCAAAAAGCACAAGAAAGAAAACAGGAAATGCAACCCACTTGTTTAGAAAAATTTTGTCAAGTTTGCTTTTGCCAAATGTCCTGTCCGCCTTTTTTGTGGTTTCCTGCAAAATTTTGTCAATGAAATCATATCGCACTTGCGCCAAGTGTTGCACACTGTTTTGCGGAATGTCCGCAAAGATAGTTTTGAAATCAGAAAAGCCCAATTTTTTGAAATATTTTTCATCTCTCTCATACAATTTCACAAGCAAAAAATCTTTGTTTTCTTCTTTTGAAAAAAGATTAATCCCGCCTCTGTTCAACTCTTTTAAATATGGCAATTTGCGTGTTGCTTTTTTTTCTTGCAACAATATTTTTTTTAGTTTGTCAATCCCGACCTTCTTTTCAGGATTAACAACCACAACATCAACACCCAACAGTTTTTCAAGGGCACCACAATCAATTTGATAGATTGGTTTTTTGCAAGTTTCGTTTATAACGAGCACAACATCGCAACCTCTTTCCAAAAGACAAAGCGTAAGATACAAATTTCGTTGCAAGTTGTTTTGGTCAACAATGTTTAGGACCCGTTTTCCTTCCCCGGCAAGAATGGTTGCAACCGCCACTTCTTCTTCAAATGAAAGTGGACACAAAGAATAAATTCCAGGCGTGTCAACGAGCAAAAACTCTTGACAATCCACCTTGAAAGTTTTTTCTTTGTTTTCAACCGTAACTCCGTGCCAATTTCCAATATGTTCGTTAGATTTTGTCAGAGCATTAAAGAGTGTTGTTTTTCCAGAATTTGGATTTCCAACAAGCAAGACTTCTTTCATAGTTTCACCGCCACTTTATTCAATATGCTTGTCCTTATGCTCAAAACATAACCTTTTAGTTGCAACAAAAAGACTTTTTTTTGCAAAGAGGTTGAAACAACCTTAACCTTTGTTCCAACAGTAAGTCCAAGTTCAAGCAATCTGCGTAAAACCGCATCTATTTCCCCAACAAACCCCACAACAGTGCAAGTTTGATTTGGTTTAATTTCACTTAAAGTTAACATAATATAAATTATGAAAAAAAGTTTCAAATATGAAAAGAATTTGCCTAAAAAAGTTTCGGTGCAAAAATTGTCTAAAAAATAAAAAAATTTGTTGAATTTTGATTGAAAAAACACAATATATTGTGTTACAATAAGCCCAAGGAGATAAACAAATGAAATGTATTTATTGTGGATATGAAGAAAGCAAGGTTCTCGATTCAAGAAGCACTGACGAATCTAACTCAATCAGAAGAAGAAGAGAATGTCTTGGTTGTGGAAAAAGATTTACAACCTATGAAACAGTTGAAACTGTGCCAATTTTGGTTGTAAAGAAAGATGGCAGTCGCCAACCATTCAACATTGAAAAAATCAAATGCGGAATGATTAAGGCTTGTGAAAAGCGACCTGTTTCAATGGCGCAAATCGACAAAATGGCAGAGGAAATTGAAAAACAAATTCAAAACACTCTCAAACAAGAAATTTCTTCACAAGAAATTGGCGAAATGATTATGGACAAACTCAAAAACATAGATGAAATTGCTTATGTTCGCTTTGCATCAGTTTACAGACAATTTAAAGATGTAACAAACTTTATCAAACTCATCACAGAAATGTAACAGCCGACGGCTGTTTTTTTCTTTCACAAACCCACAAAAAAATACAAAACAAAAAAAAAGAGGGCTCCCTCTTTTTATTTTTTCTTGTTTTTTGGAGCACCAAGAACATTTACATTTTGCCCTTGATTTGCAAAAAGTTCAACCAAAACAGCATCTTCCCCAACTTTTACAATTTGAGAAAGAGGAATAAAGAGTTCCATACCGCCTTTAAAGACATTCCAAAAACTCTTTTCTCCCGGGACCACAACGCCCAAAACACACCCGTTTTCAAGGTTAAAGACAATATCTACAATATGCCCCAATCTTCTGCCATCAACAACATTGACAACCTCTTTGCACCTAAGTTCTAAAAATGAAGTTTCCATAAAACAAAGATATGTCGCAAAATGTCAAAAAATGACTTGAATTAGAAAGTTTTTAGTCAACCAAACCAATCAAATAGTCAGAAGAAACATTAAAATAATGACAAAGAATAATAATGATATCAATAGTTGGACTTCTTTGCCCTTTTTCATACAGTGATATGATTGCTTGACTGATACCAGTTTCTTCAGACAACTTGTCTTGCGAGAAATTTTTCTCAAGTCTTAATTCTTTTAACCTTTCTGCAAATTTATTCATATTTAATCTTCCAAATCCTTAAAGTAATCGCAGGCAAAAAATTCTTCTAATGATATGCCTAATCCAACACATAAATCATAAATGGTTCTTAGTTTTGGATTTTGACTTCTACCTGAAAAAATACTATTTACCGTTGATTGGATAACTCCTGACATCGTGCATAATTTGTTGGGAGTAATATCTCTTTCATTGCAATAATCTAATATTCTTTTCCCTATCGCTTCGTGAAGTTTCACATCAACCCCTCCTTGCCTTTATATAGATAGACAAATCTTATCAAAATAAGAAAAAATATGTTGTGAATGTATGCACAACTTGTGAATGTGTTGACAACCGTAAATTACTTTGCTATAATTTATGTTGTGAATGTATCGTTAACTTATGGAGGGTTTTTATGCACATTTTATGTTCATTTATTGGTCATAGAGAAATAAAAAATGAAGCCTTGGTTGAAATTAAACTCTATTCTTTGGTTGAAGGCCTTATCAACAAAGGTTGCAATGGTTTCATTTTTGGCAGTAACAGTCAATTTGACGACTTTGCATATAAAGTTGTTATGGACCTGAGAAAAACATACGAGCATATCAAAGTTTACAATTTCTATTGTGGCAATGAAACCCCTTTAGAAAAAAGATATTTTGACAAGGTGCATTTCCCTCCAAAATGTGCAAAAGCAGGAAGAAAACTCTACATTGAAAGAAACAAAGCAATGATTGACTGCAGTGAAATTGTCGTTTTCTATTATGTAGATAACTATATTCCTCACACACAAACAGCAAGCGGAACTAAAATTGCTTACGATTATGCGGTTTCTTCTAAAAAAGAGATTTTCAACATATACAAAAAACACATAACTTCAATAAAATAAGCGTCAGCCGAGCTGACGCAATTTTGACATATATATGACACCATTTTGACACCACTTTGACCTCAAATTCTATTCAATGAATGTTTTTATCATTTTCAACGCATTCTTTTCAAGTCGTGAAACTTGTGCTTGAGAAATGCCAACTTCTTCACTTACTTCCATTTGCGTTTTGCCAACATAATAACGCATAAGCAGAATCTCTTTTTCTCTGTCGCTTAAATTTTTTATGGCATCAGATAAAGAGATTTTTTCCATTATGTCCTCATCACAATTTTTGTCGTCTGCAATTTGGTCCATTATGCGAATTTGCTCATTCCCATCATTATAAATCGGTTCACTTAAAGACACTGTTTCACTGATTGCGTCAAGCGCAAAAGTTATGTCCGCAAGAGGAATTTCCAATATCTCTGAAAGTTGTTCTAGACTTGGTTCCCGATTATGTTTTCTTATATATTCCTCTTTCGCCTGCAATGTCTTATAAGCAACATCTCGAATTGAACGACTGACTCTGACAGAATTGTTGTCCCTTAAAAATCTGCGAATCTCACCAATTATCATCGGAACTGCATAGGTCGAAAATTTTACATTCAAAGTTTCATCAAAGTTGTCAATTGCCTTCAACAAACCAACACACCCCACTTGAAACATATCGTCCGCCTTTTCACTGTGCCCAACAAATCTCTGAACCACAGACAAAACCAACCTTAAATTTGCAACGACAAACTTGTCTCTTGCAAACTCATCTCCTGCCTTGACTTCCTTCAAAAGTTCCATAATTTCCGCATTTTTCAGTTTTGGCAAAGTTGCAGTGTTTACTCCAGCAATCATAACTTTGTTCGCCATCTAACCCCTCCAATTTTCATTTAGAGTTATGTTGAACAAACAAAACAAAACTATGCAGCAAGCAATTTTTTCGACCTTTTGCGACAAAAAAAGTTAAAGTTCTGCAACATTTTCAAGTTTCTTTTTCATTTTTACCAAAATTTTCTTTTCAATTCTTGAGATATAACTCAGACTTATCCCCATCATATCTGCAACCTCTTTCTGGGTTTTTTCTTCATTTCCCTGAAGACCAAAACGCAACAACATAATTTGCTGTTCCCTCTTATCAAGTTTGCCAAGTGCACGCATCAAAAACTTTTTTTCTTCGTCCATTTCAATGTTCTTTGAAACGCTTTCTTCATCAGTCGCAAGAATGTCTGACAAAAGCAGTTCATTCCCCTCGCCATCAGCGGAAAGAGGTTCGTCAAGCGACACCTCGCCTCTCCTTCGAGAAGTCTTTCTCAGCTGCATAAGAATTTCATTTTCAATGCACCTTGAAGCATAAGTTGCCAGTTTTATGTTTTTGTCCAAACTGTAGGTTTTTACCGCTTTAATAAGCCCTATTGCCCCAATTGATACCAAATCTTCAAGTTCAATGCCACTTCCATCAAACTTTTTCGCAATGAAAACAACAAGTCTTAAGTTATGCTCCACAAGTTTGTCCCTTGCTGTTTGATTTCCTTTTGAAGCCTCCTCCAAAAGCATAACTTCCTCGTCAGCTTCCAATGGTTGTGGAAGTGTTTGTTGACCACAAATAAAACACACCAAATTTTCCGCTTCTGACAATTCTTTTCTGTGTAAAAACTTCCAAATCGCAAACCTAATCTTCATAAACAAGTTCATTTTTTACCTACCCCCTCTTATTTACACATATAAGCAAAATTGTTGTTCAAAATTATGTCTGAACCAAATGCTTGATTGAAATTCTTTAGTGAAAGCCCCAAAACCGCTTTTTTATAATGTTTTCCTCCAATCTCCAATCCATCAATTTGAAAGACCAAAATTTTGTTTCCTGTGCCCATCGTGTTGAAAGAAATGTAGTGTGCAAGTTTAAGTTTCTTAAGTTTTTCACTTTTTCTCAAAACATCTTCCAAACAAATATCTTTGAAAATGCAAGAAAATACCTTGAAATTTATCAAACTAACTGGACTTTGCGTTAGAGGGTCAATAAGCAAGTTCCCACTGTCAAGAAACCCTTTCCAATTCGTCTTTTGTCCAGAAAAACAAAGACTCACATCAACACAAAAATTTTCTATTGCTTGTTTTTTTGAAATTCGCTTTACTAAAACTTTAACAACAAAATATACTCCAACAACCGCAAGCAAAAGCAAAATCAACGACTGAGTTTCAATGTAACTTGCCACAAGGGAACAAGTTCCGCCATATATGAACGAGGCAACCGTAAAACACAGATAAATTTGAAAAAACTTCTTTAAAGTTCTAAATTTAAATGATATACAAACAAGCAAGATGTTCAACCCAAATTGCAATATAAAACAACCAAGTGCCGAAAGTGATAGCAACGGCAAAACAAGTGTAACACACGCTGACAAAGTCGATGATAAAAGAAAAAGCCTTCCCCTCTCTTTCAAAACAAGGGCGGTTGTTTTGAATATTATGATATTTATCATAAAATTGGAAATCAAAACATATTCAACAACAATCTTCATAACTTCCTCAAAACCATTTTATTAGATTTCAAACAATTCAAGGTTAGAAAAAAATAAAAAAAGAAGGAGCATTTGCTCCTTTTTTGTCGTATTTATTTTCAACGAACTCTTGTTCCACAATATTTGCACTTTTTGTCGTGTGGACCAACTTCATGTCCGCAATTTTTACACTCCACAACTCCTGCAAAATAGTTGCTCATATGTCTGTTTGTAGCGTGCATTTTCTCTGAAATCGCCTTGCGTTCTTCCTCTGTCAATTGTCTTGCTTCATTGTTTGCTTTCTCAATTGTCGCCTTTGCATTGTCAATGACTGCTTGCGAAAATGATTTTCCCCTTGTTGACAACAAAACAATTCCGACAACCACACAGAAAACCGCACCAAAACACAATGCGATTCCGCCAAATGTCATTCCACTCCCTTTTGAAGAAATGTCAAACCAATCAGGGTCGCTCATTGACACAGAATTTTTCAATGCTGTGCCTTTGCTTATTAAAATTATTCCAACAATAACCAAAACAGCAGCAACTATTAGCAGAATCGTCCCTCCTGCAATCTTTCCTCCACTTGCTTTGTTTTTGTTGTTAGACTGAAGTTCTTTCGTCTGCATAATCTTTCTCTCTATTTTTTGTTCTTGTTTCTGATTTTTTCAATCCAAGGTGGAACCGCAGAAACGCTTGGGTTTACATCAATTCTTGAAGTTGCCTCGTTTGTTTCAACCCTAACTTCTTTTTGTGGTTGTTGCATTTGAGCTTGTGCATTATAGCCAAATGGATTAAATCTTTCCCAACCAGTTGGTTGTTGAGGTTGTTCTTCTTTCTTTTCTTCTTTCTCTGCTGGTTCAGCAGCAACATCATCTTCACTCTTGAATCCAGTTGCAATGATTGTAATTTCAACCTCATCTCTCATTTCTGGGTCAATGCTACTTCCAAAAATAAGGTTGCAAGATGGGTCAGTTACTTCCTTAACCATATTTGCCGCTTCAGTAACCTCTCTCAAAGTAAGGTCATTTCCGCCTTTAATGTTGAGAACAACACCTGTTGCCCCTTCGATAGTTGTTTCAATAAGTGGAGATGCAACAGCTTGACGAACAGCTTCCAAAGTTTTGTTGTCGCCTTTTCCGTGTCCAATTCCCATATGAGCATATCCACGATTTTTCATAACTGTTTGAATGTCAGCAAAGTCAAGGTTAATCATTCCAGGGAAAACAATAAGGTCTGAAATGCCTTGAATTCCTTGTCTTAAGACATCATCTGCATATCTGAAAGCCTCAACCAAAGTTGTCTTTTCTGGCAAAATTGTGAGCAATCTTTCATTTGGAATGATAACAATTGTGTCAACATATTTTTTGAGTTCTTCAATGCCCTTTTCTGCATTTTCCATTCTCTTTGCATTTTCAAATTGGAATGGTTTTGTAACAATTCCAACCGTCAAAATGTTGAGTTCTTTTGCAATTTGAGCAATAACCGGTGCAGCACCTGTTCCCGTTCCGCCACCCATTCCAGCGGTGATGAAAACAAGGTCTGTTCCTTTCAAAATTTCAGTAAGAGAAGATTTGCTTTCTTCTGCGGCCTTTCTTCCAATTTCAGGAATTGCTCCCGCACCGCGACCACCAGTCAAGCGTTCTCCAATTTGCAATCTTTTTTCTGCTTTAGAAATGAGAAGTGCTTGTTTGTCAGTGTTGATTGCAACAAATTCTGCTGAAGCGACATTTGCTTCAATCATTCTGTTGACAGCATTGTTTCCGCCACCGCCAACGCCAAGAACTTTGATTTTTACAACAGAAGTTGAATTTGGTTGATTGT
The DNA here is from genome assembly GCA_017938505.1 of Clostridia bacterium. Lineage (GTDB taxonomy): Bacteria > Bacillota > Clostridia > Christensenellales > UBA1242 > Caccovivens. The sequence continues at coordinate 11,669 of JAGBBH010000001.1, forward strand.
TTGTTGTGTTTTCCATTTGAACTCTCCTTAAATTAATATTATTCTAACTCAATTAGCACAAATTTGCAAGAATTTTTATGCATTTTTCGATTTTAAATTGTAAATTTAAAGCATTTTAACCCAAAACAGCTTTAACAAGCCCAAGCATTCCAGAATTTTCTGGTTTATCCATTGCAGGAATTGGAGGAACTCCATAAGAAATGTTTCTGCCTATGCATTTTGCAAAAAAGTCTTTGCCACCCCTAATTTTTGTAAGCCCTGCTCCACAAAGATAAATTGGATAATAAGGCACATATTCTTTCGCAAAAAGTCTTATACATTCGTTAACTGTTTTTGCAATAAGTTCTAAACGATAGCAAACAGCCTCGTTTGCGTCATTCATTGGAATCCTCAAAATCCTCCCACCAAGTGTTGGAAGTTCATAAAAATCATTTTCCGTTCCTTTAAGCGACAACACAATTTTTTTCTTCAAACTTCCTGCATCTTGGTAAGAAAGACCAAAAGCTTGACTTAAATCATCAGAAATGTAAGACCCACCCATTGAGAATGAAGTCAAGTTTGTAAGCCCATCGCCTTTAACAAACGAAACGGAAGTTGTTCTTGCACCAACATCAATGACAATGCAAGTTCTCTCTCTTTCTTCTTTTTCCAAAACCAGCATAGCCTCGCACAAAGGTTCGCTTAAATATTCCACCTGTTCAATGCCAATTTTTGACCAAATTTTGTTTAAACTGTGAATGAACACCGATTGTGCAAGCACCACAGAAAAATCTGCTGAAATTTTTAATGCCTGCAGGCCAACAGGTTCGTGTGTTGTTCTGTTGTCATCAAGCGTGTAAGAAATTGGATTTACTGACAAAATTTCCATTGCTTCAACATCAACTTTCTTTGAAATTGACGCTGTTAAAGTGTCTAGGTCTTTTTGCTTGATTGTAGTCTTTCTTCTGAAAGACAAGGCCTCTTTCAAGTTCAAAGCCTTTGAAAATTCAGCAGGAACCCCCACATAAATTTTGTCTATTGTTTTTTTGTAAGCAGATTGCAACCCTGCGAACAAATCACGAATAGCGTCTTCCAAATACATTTCCTCAACAAATTCGCCTTCAAAAAAACCTGCATATTCAACAGTTGACTTTGCGTGGAGATTAAAAATGCCGTTAACTCCTTTTGAAGCAACAACTGCAGACAATTTAGACGAACCAATTTCAATTACAGTTACACACTCTTTTGCCATAAACCCCTCTATACATATTCAAGTTTAAACTTTTGCAAAAAAAAAGTCAAATAAAAAACAAAAAAGTTTATAAAAATTGAATTTTTTTTATATTTATACATTTTTCGGCATCACGATGCCTTTATGAAAGTAAATTTATTCGATATTGTTTTTCCTTTTTCAATTCAAAAAACCGCAAACACAAAAATTAAGAAAATTTTTATCAATGCCTCTCAAAATCGCCAACTCAAAAATAAAGAACTAACATATTCTTTGTCAGTTCTTTTTGCTTTTATTCTTTAATTTTTTCATCATAAACTTTCAATAAATGGTTTTCAAACTCTCCTGTATCCTTATCAAGTTTTGCTCGAGTTCTTCCTGCCTCAAAATCAAAATCTTGTTGTTCTTTATATCTTTTAATGCCCCCTTTAATTGATTCGCTTGCCTGAGAAACAAAAATTTCAACACGCTCTTTCAATTCATGAATATCTTTGTTTTGAGTGTTTGCAATGTCGTTTCTAAGAGATTGCATTGCCAAGGTTAAATGGTTTGCAACCACATCTCTATTGCCATACAAATCATCTGGCAAATTTAAAAATTCAGCATAATTTCTTTCAATCTTTTTCGCCATATCATCAGTAACGCCAAACAACCACTTTGGTTCATTGTCAATTACAGCAATTATTCCTTGCTCAACATCTTCGTCTTTTGTGTAAAAATGTTGCCCATTACTAGAAAGAGTAATTTTGTCAAACTTATAAGGCAAAACTTTAAAATCATCGTTGTCAAGCATTACAAATCTGCCATCTGCCGTTTGGAATGTAACAAGCTTCCTCCCACCAAAGACATCGAGAGTTGATAGAGTTGATGATGTATATTTCACAAACAACTCAACTTTTTCTTCAATTGGCAATCCTTTAACCTTAAATTCCTCTTGAAGCCCATCTTCGTCCCAAAGAAAAACTTGACTTGAACCTGTTTCTTTTAAGACAACTTTTCCCCTTGCCCAGACTTTCTTGTCATAAGTCGAAAATTTCGTTTGTGCAAGGTTTCCATCTTGGTCAACAAAAGTATAATAAATGTAGTCGTTTTTTGGGTCAACAACTTTTGCAAGCCCATACTTTCCCATCCACATTTCAGCAGACCAATCTTTGTTTTTCAAAACTCTACCATCTTCAATGACAAACGCTTTTCTTGTGCAATTTGAATCACTGTAAACCTTATCAATCGCAACTCCCCATTCATTGAATGAAAGTTCATTCATTTTTGGTCTATAAAAAGCAACCGCCAAGGCTCTTTTTAATTTTCTATCTCTACTTTTTCCCATTGTTTTCTCCTTACTTTGTCGCTTCTTGTTCTTTTGCTCTTTTTTTATCTACATTTTCAATATGATTCATAAGCCATTCAGCAGAAGAAATTGCCTTTGGTTTTTGTGCATCATAAATTGCAGAAATTCCGCTTCCAACTTTTTCAATGTTTTCTTTAAACTCTTGTTCTTCTTTTTTGCTTTCTTCTTGCTCTTTTTGTTTGTTTTTCAAACTCTCTATAGAGCTGCGAACTCTCGCTTCAACTTCTTCGTTGAAAGTTGCAATCGCTTGTTTGAAACTTGGCCAATTTTCTTTTTCTATTAAATGAGCTTCGTCTCTTATGTTTTGTTTTGCAATTTCCATATACCCCTTAACAACATTCTCGTCTTCAAAAACTGAAAGCGGAAGTTTTAAAAATTGATTATAATCAACAGAAATTGTCATTGCACGAGTAACATCCAACCCCTCAAAAAGAGTGATTTTTCCATTAATGAGAGTTATCACGCCACTCTTGTCATTTTTGTCAACATAAGCCATACACTTATAACCAATGTATGGTTCGAGTTTTTTAAATTCATAAGGAAGCACACAGTCTTTTGTAACAAGCACATAATATATTCTCATTCCATTAAGTTTCAGTGCGGACACAGCATTTCCAAGTTGAACTTCATGACTATCTCTGCGCAGTTGCGTGATATACCCGCCTTCTGTATTAAAGTCATAAGACATTACTGGATAATTACCATTTTCATCACCATTGAAGGTCATTATGCTTCCGTTCTTTGCATATAAAACAAATCCAAAAACGGGGTGATTAGAATTGATTTTGGCAAATTGTGTTTCCCCCATTCTGCCGTTTTTGTCAATGATTGCATAAGTTTCTTCCTCTGCATTTTTAAACTTGACAATCCCATGTCCACCTCGCCAACATATAGCATCCC
>JAGBBH010000042.1 GCA_017938505.1 Clostridia bacterium
TTTTCGTTTTTTTTGTATTTTTGTTTTTATTTTTTGGGAAATTATTGTATAATTTTTCCATAGTTATCATTGACTTTATTTTTTGGGGAGATTATATGATGAAAAATGAAATTTCGCAAATCGATGAAAATTCCATTATTGACACCGTTCCTAAAAGCAATGCCGAAAGGTTTTTGTCGGCCTTTAACAACATTGATTACACGATTAAAACTCGCTATAATATGAACAGAAGCACAGGATTCTCTGAGGCGGTTAGAAGGGCCGTTGCGTTCAATTTTATCATAAGAAAATATGAAGATGACCTTATTAGTTTTGGCAGACTTAGAAATGCAATTGTTCACGACAATGGTGATGTCATTATTGCTGAACCTCATTTGGAAGTTGTTGAAAAAATTGAAAAAATTGAAAGGCTTTTAACAACTCCACCAAATGCTTTGGAAGTTGTTGCTCGTAGAGATGTTTTGTCTGTTCATTGTGCAAAGTCAATGAGAGAAGTCATTAAACTTATTGCTTCGTCAAGTTATTCAAACATTCCTGTTTTTAATGATGACAATGAAATTATTGGCATTGCAAATGGTCAAAAGATTTTGGATTCGTTTGGAAAATATCTTTTGGCAGGAGGAAAAGCAGAAGTTTTTCTTGATGGCGTGAAAATTGAAGATATGTTGTCTAAAATTGAGAAATCCAATTATTATGCATTTGCAAATAAGGAGATTACAGTTGAACAAGCACTTTCGCTTTTCCACAAAAATTCAAAACTTCTTGCAATTTTAATCACTACAAACGGGGGAGCAAAAGAAAAACCTCTTGGAATTATGACAGGTTCTGATGTTTTGAGAATGAATCAAATTTTGGAAAATTATTAAAAATATTAACGAGCACTCAAAAGTGCTTGTTTTTTATTTCAGTTTTGTTGGTATTGTTAAACACTTGAAATTTATTTCATAAATTCCTTGAAAAATTTTTAGATTTCTTGACAATTTCTTTCTGATAAAGTATAATCTAATTAATTCTTGAGTTCTCAAGATAAAATATAAAGACATTTGAGAAAAGACAACATTTTAAGCGGGCTTGTTTTCAGAGAGTTGCGAGTTTGGTGAAACGCAATAACAAGTGTTTAAGATTATCACTTTTCGAGTCGCTTTCTGAAATCTACAGTAAGAAAGACGGTGGGCTTCCCGTTAGTTTAAGCAGGTGTGTGTTGGCACACTGAAAGTTTACAAGTGGTTTATGCCTTGAGGGTTCTTGTAACTTTCAAGGATTTTTTGTTTTTAGGAGGAAAAGAAATTGAAAAAAGAACAATCAATGCCAAATTTTGTGGAACTTGAACATAATGTCCTCAAATTTTGGAAACAAAACGACAGCTTTAACAAGCTTAGAAATCAAAATGCAGGAAAGAAAAGGTTTAGATTTTTGGACGGCCCTGCAACAGCAAACAACAGACTTGGAATTCACCACTTTTGGGGTAGAACTCTCAAAGATTTGACAATTCGTTATAATGCTTTGAAAGGCAGAGATTGCCAATATCAAAATGGTTTTGATGCGCAAGGACTTTGGGTTGAAGTTAACATTGAAAAAGAACTTGGACTTAATGGAAAACCTGAAATTGAAAAATATGGAATTGACAAATTTACAAATAAGTGTATGGAAAGGGTAAAGCACTTTGGAAATGAAATTACCAATCAATCAATTCGTATGGGACAATGGATGGATTGTGAAAACAGTTACTATACCAACACAGACCACAACATCACTTCAATTTGGCATTTCTTGAAAGAGTGCGACAAAAATGGTTGGATTGTTAAGAAAAACAGCCCAATGGCTTGGTGTCCAAGATGTGGAACAAGCTTGTCTGAACACGAAATGTCTTCTTCTTATCACGAAGTTGAACACACTGCTGTTTTTGTAAAACTTCCTGTTAAGGGAAAGGACTTTAAAATGGTTGCTTGGACAACAACTCCTTGGACTTTGTCTGCGAATGTTGCCTTGGCAGTTAATCCTGAATTTGAATATGTTAAGGTCAATTTCCAAGGGGATAACATTGTCCTTGGAAAAAATCGTTTGAAGGTTTTGAAAGAAGAAGTTGAAATTCTTGAAACATTTAAAGGAAGCGACCTTGTTGGACTTGAATATGAAACTTGTTTCCCAGAACTTCGTGAACATAATTTTGCTCACAAGATTGTTGCTTGGGACGAAGTTGATGATGCAGAAGGGAGTTGTGTTGTTCACATTGCTCCAGGTTGTGGTGCGGAAGACTTTGAACTTGGTCAAACACTTGGACTTGCGGAAATTTGTCCAATTAATGAGCAAGGTGTTATGCTTGAAAGCACAGGGTTCTTAGCTGGAAAGAAGACAACAGATGTTGTTGATATGGTTGTTGACAGATTGAAGGCTGACGGAAAGCTTCTTTATGCTCACAAATATAAGCACAGTTATCCATTCTGCTGGAGATGTAAGACTGACCTTGTCTATAAACTTATCTCTGCTTGGTTCATTAAGATGGACGAAATTAGACCAATGGCACTTAAGGCAATTGAAGATGTTGAATTTAAACCAGAATATGCAAAAAAGAGAATGGCTGATTGGCTCGCAAATATGGGCGATTGGAATATTTCTAGAAGTCGTTTTTATGGACTTCCCCTTCCTTTCTATGTTTGTGAAAAATGTGGAAAAACTCATGTAATTGGTTCTTTGGAAGAACTTAAAGCAAAAGCGGTAAATCCAGAACTTGTTGAAAAGTTGCCAAACATTCACAGACCTTGGATTGATGACATTAAGATTAAGTGTGAATGTGGTTGTGAAATTTCAAGAATTCCTGAGGTTGGCGATGTGTGGCTTGATGCGGGAATTACGACTTTCAGCACAAAGAAATATTTTACTGATAAAAAATTCTTTGAAGAAAACTTCCCAAGTGATTATGTTTGCGAAATGATTGAACAAATTAAACTTTGGTTCTATTCGCTTCTCATTATGAGTGTTGTGTTAACGGGCAAGGCTCCTTACAAGAAAATTGTAACATATCAATATGTTAGAGATGAGCACGGTGGAGAGTTCCATAAGAGTGGTGGCAACTCTTTGGAGGCCGATGTTGTTGCAGATAAGGTGGGTGCCGATGTTGTTAGATATCTCTATTCGTCATCAAGCCCAGCGAATGATATGCGTTTTGGGTTCTCTCTCACTGATGAAGCAAGAAGAAAATTGCTTGGATTCTGGAATGTTTACACATTCTTCAACACTTATGCTTGCATAGACAATCCTGACCTTGCTAACTTTAAACCAAAATTTGAAGAATTGACAATTTCTGACAAATGGCTTCTTGAAAGTGTAAATAAATTTGTAAAAGACAGTGATTCTTATTATGCTGACGACAAGTGCTTTATGGTTGTAAGGGATTTTGAGAAACTTGTTGACGATATTTCAAATTTCTATATTCGTTCAAATAGAAAGCGTTTCTGGAAGTCTGAAAACAAACAAGACCAGTTGACTGCTTATTGGTGCCTTTACAGTGCAATTAAAACACTTATAAGAATTATGGCTCCAATCACGCCATTCCTTTCTGAACATATCTGGCAAAATTTGGTTAGAGAAGTTGAAAAGAATGAGACTGAGTTCGTTATGGCAAGCGGATATCCAACAGCTGTAATGCAAGCGGATTTTGGAAATGTGCTCGAAAATGTTGCTGTTGCAAGAGATATTATGTCAACAGCGCAAAGACTTAGAAACGAAAACCAACTTAAAGTTAAGCAACCGCTTAAGACTATGTATGTCTCTGGAAAAGAAAATTTGGATGAGGTGCTTCAAGACCTTGGAACAATTATCAAGGAAGAACTCAACATCAAAGAGCTGGAAAAAGTTTCTGATGACAGCAAGTTTAATGATGAATATTTGTCGGTGAACTTTAAAAAGGCGGGTGCTGTTTTAAAGGGTGAAGTGCAAAAACTCAAAAATGCACTTTCTGCTCTCTCTGAAGAAGAAAATGCTGTTGTCATGGCGGGGTATAAAGCAGGAAAAGTGTCAGTTGGCGAATTTGTAGATTTAGCTTGTGAATTGTTCAATTTGGAAAAGAAACCAAAATCTGACTTTGTTATTGCTCATGAAAATGGAAACACTGTTGTTCTTGACATTAATTTGGATGAAGAACTTGTTATGGAAGGCCATTACAGAGAATTTGTTAGAGGGTTGCAAGTGCTTAGAAAAGAAGCAAACTTTGACATTGACCAAAGAATTTATGCTTCTTTTGAAACTCCTGATGAAAAACTTGGCGAGATGATATTTAAATATCTCGACAAAATTAAACAAGAAGTTTTAATTAAGAAATTGGTTTTGGGAGAAGAAATGGAAGAAGTTGCAATCTCTAAAGAATTGGAAGTTGGCGATAGTTTCATTAAGGTTAATATGCAAAGCAAGGAGATAAAAGATGCGAATAGCACAAAGTTGGCAAGATTATAAAGTTCTTGCAACAGGTGATGGCGAAAAACTTGAAGATTGGGCAGGTGTTAAACTTCTTCGTCCAGACCCTCAAGTCATTTGGCACGCAAAAAGGAACTTAAAAAAAGGCGTTGATGCTTTTTATGAACGCAAAGATGGTGGCGGGCTTTGGCACTATAACAGACAAATTCCTGAACAATGGTATGTTTGCTGGCAAGGTCTTAAATTTGTTGTAAAACCTATGGGTTTTAAGCACACGGGAATTTTTCCAGAGCAAGCCACAAATTGGGAACTTATGGCAGATTTGATAAAAAATGCAAAAAGAGAAATCAAGGTTCTCAATCTTTTTGCTTACACAGGTTGTGCTTCTGTTGCGTGTGCAAAAGCAGGGGCAAGTGTAACACATATTGATGCCAGCAAAGGTATGGTTGAAAGAGCAAAAGAAAACGCAAAATTGAACAACATTACAAACATAAGATTTATTGTTGACGATTGTGCGAAGTTTATTGAAAGAGAGGTGCGAAGAGGAAACTTCTATGACGCCATTATAATGGACCCACCAAGTTATGGCAGAGGCCCAAGCGGGGAGATGTGGAAACTCGAGAACAACTTGGCAGATTTTGTTGAACTTACAAGGAAAGTGTTGTCTGATAAACCATTGTTTGTGCTTATTAATTCTTATACAACTGGCTTGCAACCAACTGTAATTGCAAACATCTTAAAATCTGTCTTTGGCAGTCAAAATGTAGAGGCTGATGAAATTGGTTTGCCAACGGAAGAAGAAAATCTAATTTTGCCTTGTGGCGCTACAGGAGTTAAAGTATGGAAAAATTAACAGTTCTTTATGAAGATAATCACATTATTGTTGTTATAAAACCACAAAATGTTCCTTCAATGCCAGATGCAAGCAATGATGAAGATATGCTTACAAAAGTGAAAAACTATGTAAAAGAAAAATATAACAAACCAGGAGAAGTGTTTATTGGTCTTGTTCACAGACTTGACAGACCAACTGGTGGGATTATGGTTTTTGCAAGAAACTCAAAGTCAGCAAAAAGACTTGCGGAGTGCTTTGCAAATCATACTGTTGAAAAAACATATTTTGCAGTTGCAAAAGGCATTGTAAAAGTAAAGAGTCAACATCTTTTGAATTATTTGAAAAAAGATGAAAAAGAAAACATTGTAAAAATTGTTCCGATGTCAGAAAAAGGGGCTAAAAAAGCTGAACTTGTCTATAATGTTCTTGAGAATGACAAAACATCTTCATTGTTGGAAGTTAGAATTTTGACAGGAAGAAGTCATCAAATCAGAGTGCAACTTGCAAACATTGGATATCCTCTTGTTGGAGATGTTAAATATGGCAAAGAAAAAGGTTCTACGATAAAACTTGGCTTGTGGGCAGGAAAACTTTCTTTTGTTCACCCAACAACAAAGGAAAAAATGGTGTTTATTGCTTCTCCAGATGAATCTGTTGCACCTTGGAAAAACTTTAGGATGGAAAAATATATGACAAGATAAACAAATGAAAAGGTTGTCAAGTTTTGACCAACCTTTCTTTTTATTTTAAAATTGAGGTGATATGGTGAAAAAGAGAGAAGAAATTGATGAAAAGTATAAATGGGATTTATCTCAATATTGTAACGGAGAAAATGACTTTTATGAGAGATTAAAAGTTGTTGAAAAACAGCTTTCTTGTTTTAAAAAATTTGAAGGGAAGTTGTCTGATGAAAGCGTTTTGTTTGAATGTCTTGAATTAGAATGTAAGATTGATAATGAACTTTCAAAACTTATTGTTTATGTAAATTTGAGAATGTCTGAAAACATTGCAAATAAAGCTGTCAATGAAATGAGTGAAAAGGGTGAATTTGTTGTGGCGAAATATTTCCAAGCAACGAGTTTCATTAATGTTGAGGTATCAAAATTTTCTACGAAAAAATTGAGAAATTTGCAAAATCAGTCCAAGTTTAAGAATTATGTTCGCTATTTTGAGGGTATTGTCAGAGAAAAGAAGCACACATTAAGCAAAAAAGAAGAACTTCTTTTGTCAAAACTTGCCCCTTGCTTTGGTGGAAGTTCTGTATGTTTTGATAAATTCGCAGATGTTGATTTGAAGTTTGATAAAGTTAAGGATTCTCAAGGCAAACTTCACGAATTAAACCAATCGAATTATGGGATTTATCTTGAAAATAGAGATAGGAAATTGAGAGAAAATGCATATCTTGAAATGAATGGTAAATTTGGTCAATTTATTAATTTGTTAAGTGCGAACTATATAAACAATGTCAAAGAAGACTGCATAATGGCAAAGATTAGGGGATATAAGAGTGCGTTGTCTATGGCAATTTATAATGAAGAGGCAAGCGAAGATGTGTATAAGATGATAATTAAAAAAGTCAGAGAAAATGTTTCGCTTCATCACCGTTATCTTGAAATAAAAAGGCAAATGCTTGGTTTAGAGAAAATGAAGGTTTTTGACATTTTTGCACCAATTTTTAACAAAGATGAAAAAAAGTTCTCTTATGAAGAAGCGGTTCAAATGGTAAAAAATGCAACAGAAGTTTTGGGAAAAGAATATGTTTCGCTTGTTGATAAAGCGTGGAAAGATCGATGGGTGGATGTTTATCCAAATGAAAACAAAGAAAGTGGCGGTTTTTCAACTTCTGTTTATGGAGCAAATCCTGTTGTGCAAATGAACTTTGAGGACAATTTTGAAAGTGTTATGACTCTTGCTCACGAATTGGGACACAGTTTACATTCCTATTATTCAGACAGGGCATTGCCAATGCAACTTTCTGATTATGTTATCTTTGTTGCAGAGGTTACAAGCAGAACAAATGAACTTTTGCTTTTGAATTATGTGTTAAAAAATGCGAAAACAAAAGAAGAAAGAATTTATGTGTATGACCAAATTATGGTTCTAGTGCGAAGTTCTATTTTTAGAACAACTATGAGTGCAGAATTTGAAGAATTTGCTCACGCCGAATTTGAAAATGACAATCCTCTTACCGCTGAACTTTTCAATGAAAAACACAAAGAACTTACACAGTTTTATAATGGCAACGGAGTTGAACTTTTAGATGAAACGCAGTATGAATGGGCAAGGCTTCCTCATTTTTATAGCAGTTTTTATGTGTATAAATATACAGTTGGTTTGATATGTGCTTTCAACATTGTTTACAAATTGTTCAATGAAAAAGGCTATGTTGAGAAATATTTGAAATTCATTTCTTCAGGTGGAAGTGCAGATCCGATTTCACTTTTGAAAATTGCTGAATGTGATTTAACAGATGAAAAAACTTTTGATAATGCATTTAAAATGTGTGAAAATTATATTAAAATGTGGGAAGAAGATTTAAAAAAATAATAATTAAAATAAGCAAGATAAATTAATTTCCTTGCTTTTTTATTAATTTTTGTATTTTTTTTATATTTATTGTAATTTTAATTGATAGAAAA
>JAGBBH010000043.1 GCA_017938505.1 Clostridia bacterium
GCTTTTCGCAACCCTTGACAACTAAAGAAAGATTATAATTCTTTAAAATATTTATCCCTTTTTGTTCTTTCGCTGGGTATCGAAAGATAAATAAAAAAATAAAAGGAGATAAAACCAAATGAAAACAGCAGTAATATATGCTAGATATTCCAGTACAAACCAAACTGAACAAAGTATTGAAGGTCAAGTACATGTATGTCAAGACTTTGCAAAACGCAACAACATCATCATCGTTGATTCATATATCGACAGAGCAATAAGTGGAACAACAGATGAAAGAGATTCATTCCAAAGAATGTTAAAAGATAGCAACAACAAAAAATGGAACTATGTTTTGGTGTATAAATTAGACAGATTTGCAAGAAACAAATATGAAGCTGCAATACACAGAAAACACTTAAAAGACAATGGAATTAAACTTTTGTCAGCTATGGAAAATATTCCAGAAACACCTGAAGGAGTTTTGCTTGAATCATTACTCGAAGGAATGAATCAATACTTTAGTGAAGAACTTGCACAAAAAGTTAGTCGTGGACTACACGAATCAAGAATGAAAGGACATGTTATAGGAGATGTATCTTTCGGCTATATAAAGGAGAATAAAATGTTAAAGATAAACGAAGAAGAAGCAATAATATTAAAAAGAATATTTGAAGATTATGCAAGTGGGAAAACAATATTGCAAATTTCAAGAGATTTTGAAAAAGAAAATATAACAAGAAATGGACATAAGTTTATACCACAAACAATAAGAGATATGCTCAAAAGAAAACTATATACTGGCGAATATTCAGTTAATGGCAAAGTATATGATAAAATCTATCCACAAATAATAACTAAAGAACTATTTGATAAAGTACAAAAAAGAATGGATTTAACTAGATATGGTTGCAAAAAAGATAACCACGAAATATTTAGAATTAAAGACAAACTATATTGTGGTCATTGTAATAGAAAGATGTATCCATTTTCAACAAAATCTAGAAATGGAAACTATTTAAGATATTACAAATGTATTTCAACAAAGAAAGATGACAACTGCTTAACAAGAATAACTGAAAAGAACTTTATAGAAGGTGTAGTAGATAAATTCTTTAAACAACAATTCACTATACAAAAGAATCTAGACACAATAACCGATTTAATCTATGAAGAAAACAAGAAACGAACAAAGAACAATAATGCACATATAAGCATAAAATCTGACTTACAAAGAGTAAATTCAGCCATTTCAAATATAATGTCAGCAATAGAAAAAGGAATAATCACCGAAACAACAAAATCTAGATTGGAAGAACTTGAAATACAAAGAAAAGATTTAAGCGAAAAATTGATAATCGAAGAATCTAAAGTTAGCTGTGAATTAACAAAAGAAGATATACAAAATTTCTTTAAACTAACAATGAAAGAATGTCCTGATAAAGCAATAGATTTATTTCTAAAGTTTGTTAAAGTATATGAAGGTAAAATTGAAATTGGACTTAACTATTCAATAAACCAAAGCAATACTGAATATGTGCCAATTAAAAGTTATGCATTTACTGAAACGCTTGAAATAACTAGAACTTTTAAAAGTGGAACAACTAGAACAAAAACTTTAACTTATGATGTCTATTCAGTAATCTAGACAAAGAAAAAAGAGCATATTCAAATATATGCTCTTTATCTTTTAGTCAAAAACTGCAAGTTTCAATTTTCTATGACTAAAATACCCTGTTTTTTTTATTAAAAAATAAAAAATATTATCAATTTATTTGGAGAAATCAATTATTTTATATATAATAAATATATAAATAAGACTATTAATTTTGTGCCGGAATTGAAACAAAATATAAATTTAAAGGAAAAAAGTGTTGATAAGGAAATATTTTTTTGGATTTTTGATAGCAATTTTGGCAACAACCTCACTGTGCGTGGGGTTGGGTGTTTTTTGTTTTAATTCATTGATTTCTACTTATGCAGAAGGGCAAGTTTTGAATGATTCGGCAGAAAATCAACGGATGGAAGATTTGAAAAATGATAAAGTTTCGACAAAAAGTGGGATTGAAGAGATAAGTCCGATGGCGTCTTCTGCAATGATGTATGCAGAAATCATATATTATGGTTGCAGCTCTTTTGATCCTTCGTCAAACGCATTAGTTTTAATTACAAGCACTGGGGAATATAACTCTACTAATGGTTCAGACAGTGGAGGGCAGATTTCTTTAAACTTGGGTAAATGCACATTTGAAACAACAATTTTTATAAATGCTATTGGGGGAACATTTTCTCTTACGACAGCATGGTATGATGATATGAATTCAACAGAACTTTATAACGATGGTATAACATATAGCAGTGATGATTGTTCTGTTGTCATTCCTAATTTATGGGATTCATGGGCGTCGCCAATGTATTATTTGCGTATAACACTTGTTGAATCTAGTTCTGAAGATGTGGATGATGGTTCCGTATTTCAATTTAAATATGATAATAATGGTCAATATTTCTATTTTGAAGATGGCTATTACCCACAAAGTTATGTTGGAAATGCGTTGAACGCAACATTAAATTCTGCAGGGCTTTCTGTGCAGTATTCTCTTTCAATTGCGGGAAATTTGTATGGGGTATATACATATAACGATGAAGAATATTTAAAACTGACAGCACCAAAGAGTGTTTCTATTTCATTGGATGGAACGAGTGTAAATTTTGTTGCTGGCAGTTTTTATTGGTTTAAATTGGAACCAATCCGCTGGCGATTGAGTGATTTTGGAGTTGCAGAAAGTGAAAGGGACAAAATCATTCCAAGTTCAAGACTTGAGGATATTGTAAAGACGGCGGTTTCAGATGTGGTTTTGGACTGGGGTGCGATTGCAAGTGGAAGTGTAAGCGAAGGCTGGAAATATTCTGACAGTGCACAATATTTAACATATAACACGAACTTTGGGTATGAAACTTGTCAAATTAATTTCGCAGGCGAAGTTGAAAGAGAGTTTGATTATTTCAACGCAGACGGAACAAACATTGCAGTGAAATCAGAAAACATAACAATAAGTGGAGTTTATCAAGTTTCGCAAGATGAACTTAATGAAAACTTCACGAGCAAGGTTGCGTATGCAAGCGATTTGGTTTGTATGATGGCAGGAATTTCTGACACACAATATTGCGACTATTGGACAAGAGATTTGACAACGATCAACAACGCAACATACATAACAAGCACAGGCATTGCAAGAAACAGATATCTCACATCATCCTGTGGTGTTAGACTTTCTTATTCAGTGCTTGCACCAGCAAATGTTGCATATTTGAAGACAGGACAACAACTCAATGCTCTTATGAAAAATGCAACTTATACAACTCAGAATACAACCGTTCAAACGATTACATTTGACTATTTTACAAACGGAACGGTAGGCAATTATGTTGTTGCTGGAACAAATGTGATTTCAGGTCTTTCAAGTGTTGATGGAGGTCAAACAGAGGGACAAATCTATATCTATGGCGCAGGAACTGCAAATGTATATGTCCTTTCTAACTGCCGAATGTTTATGCCAAGTGATGCAAGTTATTGTTTTAACGGTTTTAATACTATGACAAGTATAATTTTTAATAACTTTGACACTTCAAATGTGACAAATTTGAGTTATATGTTCTATGATTGCGGACGCAGCGCAACAAGCTTCAGTTTAGACCTTTCAAACCTCGACACTTCGAGAGTGGGAAATATGAGTTATATGTTTTATGGTTGCGGATACAGTGCAACAAGTTTTAATTTAGATTTGTCAAGTTTAAACACTTCGAATGTAAGAAATATGAGTTATATGTTTTATGATTGCGGACACAGCACAACAAGTTTCGGTTTAGATTTGTCAAGTTTCAACACTTCAAAGGTAAGCAATGCAAATTATATGTTTGCAAACTATGGATATTGTAGCACAAGTTTATCATTGGATTTGTCGTCATTTGACACCTCGAATGTAACAGATATGTCATTTATGTTTTTCAATTGTGGATACAGTGCGACAAATTTTAACTTAAATTTATCAAGTTTTAATACAGCAAATGTAACAAATATGTCATATATGTTTTCTTGTTGTGGTTATAGTGCGACAAGTTTCAGTTTGGATTTGACAAGTTTTAACACCTCACAAGTAACAAATATGGAGTCTATGTTTACTTATTGTGGTTGTAGTGCGACAAGTTTTAGTTTAGATTTGTCGAGTTTTGATACTGCAAAAGTTACAAATATGTCACAGATGTTTGAAAATTGTGGAAACTTGACGACAATTTATGTTTCAGATAAGTGGGCAACATTGGAAGATATAAATTCAATCGGAATGTTTACAAATTGTATGACATTGGTTGGTGGAAATGGGACTACATATAATGTATATTGTGTTGATGCGACTTATGCGAGGATTGACGGAAAAGATGGTCTTCATGGATATTTTACCGATGTGGCGGAAAAGTATAAGGCCGCTCTCAAAACTGGGAAAGAACTAAATGCCCTTATGAAAAATGCGACATATACAACTAAAAACACGACCGTACAAACAATAACTTTTGACTATTTTACAAACGGAGTCATTGGAAACTATGTTGTTGATGGGACTAATGTAATCTCTGGTCTTTCAAGCGTTGATGGAGGACAAACTGCAGGACAAATTTATATCTATGGCGCAGGGACAGCAAATGTTTATGTACTTTCTAACTGTACAATGTTTATGCCAAGCGATGCGTCTTATTGCTTCTCGAAACTTATGAGGACAGAGTCAATCACCTTTAATAATTTTAATGTTTCCAAAGTGACAAATATGTCTTATATGTTTGAACGATATGCATATAATGCAACAAACTTAAACTTGGTTTTATCAAGTTTTGATACTTCAAGCGTTACCAACATGGGAGGAATGTTTTATTATTGTGGACACAGTGCAGATTATGTAACCATAGATTTATCAAATTTTGACACATCAAGTGTTGCCAATATGGGAGATATGTTTTGTTATTTTGCTTTTAATACAAGTAATGTGGTTTTAGATCTATCAAGTTTTGATACTACAAGTGTAAGAGATATGACTTATATGTTTGAAGCTTGTGGGGGTAATGGTCAATCATTAAGTTTAAATGTGACAAGTTTTGACATTTCAAATGTAACAAGTATGGCCCATATGTTTTATGGGTGTGGTATGGCTGGCGAGTTGGATTTGTCAAGTTTTGATACTTCAAATGTTACCAATATGAATAATATGTTTTATGATTGTAGGGTTCTAGAGACAATTTATGTTTCTGATAAATGGACAACTTCTTCAGTAACAGCTTCTGCAGATATGTTTTCATGTTGTTATAGCTTGGTTGGTGGAAATGGGACTGCTTATAATGCAAACTACACAGATGCGACCTATGCGCGGATTGACACTGCTAGTACACCTGGATATTTTACAGCGAAAGGAATGTTGTTTTCTGGTAAAAAATTTAATGCTGTTTTGAAACAGGCGTTCAATTCAAGTGCAGATGCAGATTCTGTTGATAACAATGTGCAAAGAATCTATTTTGGAAGTTATGATGACACCATTGAAGATGGTTATGGTGGGATGACTTATAGAGAAAGAATTGATGATGGTGGGGCAACTTATGTTGGCGAAGTTGGCGCCGGAGTTTCTCTCTATATTGACAACAGCAGTCCTTATTATGGTGCGGTGAGTGCTTATATCTTGTCAGATGAGCAAATTAAGGCTTACGACTGTAATTCTATGTTTGCAAATTTACAAAGGTGCACTTATGTTGGGCTTGGAGGGCTTGACACTTCTAAATGCACAACAATGTGTTCTATGTTTGCTTATTGCTATGAGTTGAGTGAAAGTAGTGATTTTATGTTTTGCCTTGACACTGCAAATGTAACTGATATGGAAGGAATGTTCTTCCACTCCACAAGTTATCAGGGGTGGGGTATTACATTTACAGACACTTCAAAGGTTGCAAAAATGCAATGTATGTTTGAAGGTTGTTCTGAATTGCTTGGCGTTGATATGTCAAGTTGGAACACTGCAAATGTGGCAAATATGAGTTATATGTTTAAGGGTTGCTCACAAATGCAACCAAACTATGTTAACCTTTCTGGTGTTGAAACTTCAAATGTTGTTGAAATGATTGGAATGTTCCAAAACTGTGCATCTATGGACACGATTGATGTTTCAAGTTTTGACACTTCTAAAGTTTATAATATGAACTATATGTTCAGCGGTTGCACTAGCGTGGTTACGATTTATGCTTCAGATTTGTGGACAACTTCGGCAGTTACAACTTCAAACGGAATGTTTGATTATTGCTATAACACTCTTGTTGGTGGAAATGGAACTTCTCTCGACACAATGGCGGTTTATGACGCAACCTATGCACGAATTGACGGAAAAGATGGACTTCCTGGATATTTTACGGATGTGGTGGAGAAGAACGGGGTTGTTCTTAAAATTGGCAAAGAATTTCAAGAAATATTCATTGAGACTTTGGGCGATTCTTCAATGCAAGCATTTGAAGATTTTTACGAGGGGGATTCTTCAATTAAAAAAATCGTCTTAGACTATTATAGAGATGCGGAAGGAAATGTAACAGAGAGTGCCGTTTATTATGTAGATGGAATAAATAGAATTGCTGGAGTCTCGGGCATTGATGTGAGTTTAAACAACAGTGGAGAGGCCTTGTGCTATTCTGCATATGATTCAAATTCTAACAAGACTATATATATTTTATCTAGCAAAGAAATGTTTGCGAATGAAAATGCTTCTAGTATGTTTTCGGGGGTACAAAATCTTCAAACAATAGAGTTTGTTAATTTTTATACTTCAAGAGTAACAAATATGTCGTGTATGTTTGAGGCTGATTATTGTTTAAGTAATCTTATTGGTTTAGAAAATTTCGACACATCGAATGTAACAAATATGGCAGTTATGTTTAGTGATACTGTTTTGACAGACATAAATCTTTCAAGTTTTGACACATCAAAAGTAACAAATATGGCGAGTATGTTTAGTTGGATGAAAAGCATTGTTAGTTTAGATTTGTCTAGTTTTAATACATCAAATGTAACATATATGGGAGATATGTTTAGTAATAGTTTATCTTTAACAACAATCTATGTTTCAGACAAGTGGACAACTTCGGCGGTAACTGGTTCATCATCTATGTTTTACGATTGCTCTGCACTTGTTGGCGGAAATGGAACTGCTTGTGATGGAGAAAACAATATTGATACGACATATGCGAGGATTGACGGCAAAGATGGTCTTCCTGGGTATTTTACAGATATTGCAGACAAGTATCCTGTTTTTCTCAAAACAGGTCAAGAACTCAATGCGCTTATGAAGAATGCGAAATATAATACTTTAGATGAAACAGTGCAAAAAATCGTGTTTGACTTTTACCGTGATGCAAATGGAAACAAAACCACTGAAGAAGTTTATTATGTAGATGGAGATAATGTTATTTCTGGGTTGACAGGAGTTGATGCAACTTCAGATGCAAGTGGAAAGGCAAAAATTTATGGTGCGGGAACGAAAACTGTTTATGTCCTTTCAAGTGGAAAAATGTATTTGCCGAGTGATGCTTCAGATTGTTTTGAATATTTTTGTGCTGTGTCAAACATTTTATTTATCAATTTAGATACCTCAAACACAACAAATATGCAGGCTATGTTTTATTGTGTTGGTTGTAAGGCAAATAGTGTTTATCTAGATTTGTCGTGCTTTGACACATCAAATGTAACAGATATGCGATGGATGTTTGATAAGGTTGGCAGGAATTCAACGAATGATATTGTGTTAAATCTTATCAGTTTTAATACGAAAAATGTTACGAGTATGGAAGGAATGTTTGCGTTGACAGGAAATTATAATAATGCTAACACAGGATTTAGTTTAGATTTGTCGAGTTTTGATACTTCTAATGTAACTAATATGTTTGAGATGTTTTCTCTTAGTTATGTTGGCACGATTTATGTTTCTGACCTTTGGACAACGGAAGCGGTAGAAGATAGTGGAGAAATGTTTAGCGAATGTGATTACTTAGTTGGTGGAAATGGAACGAAATATAGTTACACCTACACAGATGCGACTTATGCGAGGATTGACAAGTCCGGGCAAAAGGGATATTTTACATACAAAGCGGCGCCTGCGGAAAGTGCAAGCGAAGGACGGGGAAATGAAAATGTCGTTATTGCTTTCGGGTCTGGTGCGGTTGCAATTTTTGGAGCGGTGGCGTTTGTTTGGTTCTATCGTAAAAAGAAATTTGGGCGATTCGTAGGCAGAATGAACAAATAAAGAGTTTGGCGGGTTGATTTTTAAGCAGATTGAGAAAAACTTTGATTTGTTTGAAAGTGAAATTATGTCTAAACAATGGAATTTTGTTAAAAAATAAAAAGATTGTGGAAAAAAATATGGTTGTTATATTTATTTTAAAAGATAATATAACTAAGTTATGTATTTCAACTATCATGTAAAAATTAAAAAGATTGTCTAAAAATGGACAGTCTTTTTTTTGTGAAAAAATGTTTTATTGGCTGTGAGGAGAGTTTTGAAGGGGTGTGTGGAGGAAGGGGTGGAGAGGCGAAAGAAAGTGGGTAATGGCGAAAAAGGACCAAGGGCGGACTATTTGGAACTTTTTCGCCGATTAAAGAAAAAATGAGAATGAAATTAAACAAAAAATGAGAACAAAGTTAAATAAAAGTTGAAAACAAAATTAAAGAAAATTTGAGAATGGAGGCATAGTGTAAAAAAAGAAAAAGGCTGATAAGTTCAGTCTTTTTAGTCGGTGTTTACGAGTTTGTCATAGATGTTTTCGTAAATGTTTGGAGCTTGTTGACGCCATTTCTTGCAAGATTCTTCTGCTGATTGGCGTGTTGGAGCTTTGATTTTGATTTCAAAAAGAGGAGAATTGATTAAACTTTCATAAATGCGCATAGTTACAAGATAACTGCCATCATCAGCATCTGTGTAATTTGCATAATATTCTTGTGATTGTTTGATTGCTAGGCGGTTTGTTTTGCAATATTGAGAGATTTCATCACGCAAAGAACTTGGAATTCGTTTATAGAAAAAAGTTAAACAATCTCGACCTTCAAGGGTGAGTGCATAGTTCATTTCTCCTTCCTTGCAAGCCGCTTTGTAAATGAGTTTTGCCTCGGAAAGTTGATATAGCAAATCAAGGCAGTCCATATAGTTTATCCAATTGTTTTTAACAGTCGTGATTTCGATTACTGAATTTTCAGTGAGAGGCATTTCCATTTGTTCCATTACATACAGAATGATTAATTTGTTTATGACTGCATCATATTCCATAACAACCGCCTTTGATTTATGCTTTTTCGACTTTTATTTCTAAATTTATAATTTGATTGTAGCACTTTATATAAAAAAAAGCAATTTTTTTGAACTTGTTTGTAAATTTATTTGCTTTTTATTTTATTTATGCTAAAATATTATGTAAAGTAAATTTTAAATCTTTTCTTTGTTGGAGGGCGAATGGAAGCTAAAAATATTCTTGATGTTGAAAAGTTTGTTGTCGCAAGTAATGATATGCTTACGGGAAAGTTTCTTGACTTGAACAAACGACTTGAAAAGTTTTTGTCGGTTATGACCAAGTCGGAGGATATATTGGAACTGCTTTCTGACAGTTTGGAAGATTTTGATGAGGAAATAGAATTTGAAAAAGCTTTTTCTGTTGATAAAAAAACGGGAAGTGCAAGTGTGCATCTTCCAACAGATGACAAAGGAAAACTTGCTATTTCTGTTACGATTTTCAACAATCTTATCAACGAAAAACTTAACGCAAATCAATTTTTGGAAACATTTTTTCAAGACAAAAAAATGACTCCTATGCAGAGTTTTTTGGAAAAAATTGTTAGACCTTATAGAGATGTTATTTGTAAAATTTTTGAACTTGACACAGACATTTCTGCTGACGACATTAAAAGACAAATTGAGTCTGAAAAAATGATGCAAAAAGAAGCTGAAAAGAAGGCGGAAGAAGAACAATTTCCACATCTTGACGAACTTTTGAAAGAAATTGACAAAACTTGCAATCAGATTTTGGCATTATTGAAGTTTGAGAAGAAACGCAGTGATATACTTGATGATTTGGAATTTGTTGTAAATTCAATTGTCCAGGCTTGTTTGAAAAGAGATTTGATGGTTATTAATGGCCTTGTGATCGGACTTAATTATGTTTCTAAAAAATTTAAAAATGTTAGACATTTGGTTTCTGATTTGAACAGCTTGATTTACGATTATTACGAATTCCTTGCTGGTGGAGTTTCAGAATAGAAAGGTTGGCTTTTGTTAATCTTTTTTTGTTCATTTATTTTGAAGAACTGTGTGCAAAATTTATATTTTTGGGTTGGTTATGGTGTTTTAGTGAAGTTGGTTTGATGTTTTGATTATTGTTCCTGTTTTATATAGATTTTGCCTTTCTTTGTTGCTTCTTTTATGCAATCCTGATTTGTTTGGTCAATCAAGTTTGTTTTGTGCGTTTTTGAATTTTTGAAATGCAAGCAAAAATGTCCGCTTGAGGTGTTTAGGGTTTGATATCCGTGAGGATAACTTGAAAGACTTGCGGGAATGAATGTGTTTTCATTTAGTTTGAGTAAAACAGGATAACATTTCCACTCGTTTGTCGTGAAAAATTGCTCCATAGATTGCTTTTCTTCGCTTGAGGCGGGTTCTATGTCGGCATGATTAGTTCCTCCCGTTCTAACAGCAAAAAAACTTGAATTATTGTGTAAAGCAATTAATTCGTATGGTATATCGTTTTCAAAAAGAGGGTTTATGTCTTTCCACATAAGGTCTAGAACTCTTTTTTCGCTGTTTTGATGTGCTGTCAGTTCAGCCTCGTTGTAGGTGTTTATTTCGTATATGTTTTTCGCATTTAGATTTGTATAGTTAGACAGAATGGGGTATGGGAAAAAACAACTGAAAAGTCCGCAAGAGAGAAAACAAACGATTATAAGAAAAAGAGAAATTTTTTGCATATTAATATCTTGTTTTATTTTGTGGATTTTAATTCGTTTTGAGTTGTGAAATTTTTGGTTGTTATTTTTTCTTTGTGATTTTAATATATTTTTTATATGTTCAAAGTGTTCTGTGTCGTGTTCTTGATTTTTGGAACCGTTGTTGGTTCGGGGTTTTCAAGTGGCAAAGAAATTATGGTGTTTTTTAGTCGCTTTGGCGTGCTGTCTTATCTGTATGTTTGCATTGCCTCGGTGTTGTTCTTTTTTGTGTTTTATTTTTTGTTGAATTTTGGTAGATTCGTTGTTAAAAAAATTGAAAATTCAAAACTTCTCAATATAATTACACTGTTTGTTTCTGTGGTTTTTGGAGCCTGTATGTTTGCGGGGATTAAGTCGTTGTTTGACTATTTTCCAACTTGGCTTTATTGGATAATGTTGGTCTTTATAGTTGCCTTGTCTTTTGTTGTTGTTTTTAAAGGTGTTAATTGGCTCGAAAAAGTTAATTTGATTTTAATGCCTTTGGCTGGGTTTCTGTTTTTGATTGTTTTGATTTATTCAATTTCAATTTCTTCTGATATTTCTATTTCTGTTAGTTCTTGGGCGGGGGCTTTGTATGCGCCTTTGTATGTTACACTCAACACATCAATGAGTGTTATGTTGATTTCAGGTGTTGGAGAAGGTTTGACAAAAAAACAGACCTTTTTTGCAAGTCTGTTTTCTTCAATTTTGCTTTTGTTCTTTTTGCTTTTGGGCAATTTTGTGCTACAAAGAAATGGCGACAGTTTTGTTAGTGAAATGCCCTTTTTAAACATTGTTAAGGATAACTCCTTGATGTTTTGTTTTGCTTTTATCGTTGTCCTTGTTGGTTGTTTTACTACCTTGATTTCTCTTTGTTTTACAATTAAATCCGCTATGGCAAAAATCATTCCAAAACAAAATTTGGTCGCCTTTTTGAGTGTAACATTGCCTTTTGTTGTCGGTTTTTTGAGTTTCTCTCAAATTGTTTCTAATCTTTATCCAATTTGTAGCGTCTTGGGTGTGTTTGTGCTTTTATTTGCGATAGCGTCTTTCAAGCAGACTGACAAGATAATACATTCCAAAAGCAAGAATACACAAAATTACCGTCGCAGACATTACTAGGTCTATTTTGAAGATTTGCCCGCCATAAACAATTAAGTAACCAAGCCCAGCCTTGCTCGTTAGATATTCTCCCATTATGCTTCCAACCCAACTCATTCCAACATTTATTTTTAAAACCGAAATGAATTCGGGCATTGAATTTGGCAATATTAGTTTTTTTAGAATTTGAAATTTGCTTGCGTGCATTGATTTGAGTAGTAAGATTTTTCCTTCTTCTACCGACATAAATGCAGATAGCATTGACATTGTTGTTATGATAATGCAAATTAGCACGCACATAAGCACAATTGCACTTGTTCCAGCACCAACCCACAAGATGATTACTGGGCCGAGAGCAATTTTGGGGAGAGAATTGAGAACAACTATATATGGTTCAAATATTTTGCGCACTTTTTCGTTCCACCACAACAATATTGCTATTAGATAACCTAAAATTGTTGCTATCGCAAAACCAAGCAAGGTTTCATAAAGGGTTATTAGCGTGTGGCTAATTAGAGTGCCGTTTTTTGCTAGTTCGCCAATCTGTAAGAATATTCTTGAAGGTGAACTTATGAAAAATGGGTCTATCACTTTGCAATAGGCAAGCAATTCCCATAGTCCCAAAAAAGCAATGAGAATGAATATTCTAAAGAAAATTATTGTGAATTTGTCTTTTTTTAGTTTCTTGATATATTGTGTGTGCGACCTAGAAAAATTAGGTCGCTTTTCTTTTTTTTTCTTCATCTGTAAGCTCCCTCCATATTTTGTCGAAAAGCCCTGCAAAAGAGGAGTCTTCTCTTTTCTTTAATGGACTCTCTCCAGACAAATTTAATGAAAGTTGGTCTTTGATTGTTGCTGGGCGTGAGGACAGAACGAAAATTTCGTCAGACATTGAGATTGCTTCGGATATGTCGTGGGTTACCAGTATGGCGGTCTTTTTTTCGCTTTTTATTATGTCATATACATCATCACATACAGACAACCTTGTTTGAAAATCTAGAGCAGAAAATGGTTCATCAAGAAGCAACAATTTTGGCTCAAGCGTCAGTGTCCGAATTAGGGCAACCCTTTGTCTCATTCCTCCGCTTAATTGTCTTGGCTTTTGGTTTTTAAAGTTGTGTAGGTCATATTTTTTAAGCAATTCTTCGGCAAAAGCAAGTTTTTCTTCCAGGTTTTTCGGGCGCTGTATTTCAAGTCCTAAGGTGATGTTTTTCCATACGCTTCGCCATTCAAACAAAAAGTCTTTTTGAAACATATATCCTATTTTCGATGTGTCAATTTTCTCTTCGCC
>JAGBBH010000044.1 GCA_017938505.1 Clostridia bacterium
ACTTAGATGTTTCAGTTCAGCGGGTTCCCCTCATTACACTATGTATTCGTATAATGATAACACCGTATTAACAGTGCTGTGTTGCCACATTCGGAAATCTACGGGTCGCAGATTATGTGCATCTCTCCGTAGCTTATCGCAGCTTATCACGTCCTTCATCGGCGCCTAGTGCCAAGGCATCCCCTATATGCTCTTTGTAGCTTAATCATATTGATTTGGATTTCTTAGCATTTTCGCATTATTTCTTAAAGAAACAATTCTTTATACTCGACTTAAATTTGAGTATGCAAATATCGTATTACATAAATTTTAAAACTAATTAGTTAAAAAGTTTAAACTCGTAATAATATTTGACTTTAATCTTCAAAATATGTAGTTGTCAAAGAACTTTGTTGACAGTTGGTTATTTCATTCGCCAACCTCTTTGCTGTGTCAACATGCGTATTCTAACATATTCAAAAAACATTTGTCAACACTTTTTTCAAAAAAAATTTAAAATTTTTAAAAATTTTTTTAGATTTTTTTTAAATCGTTGGGCGTTCCTCCGGGTGTTCGCAAAAACGGCCAAAAAACGCCTGTTTTTTTAGAAATTTTTTTTAAAAAAAGTTTTAAAATTTTCTAAAATCGTTCAAATTTTGGTCAAAAGCAGGCCTCTCTGCCAAAAAATTTTCAGTAGATTTTGAAGCAATCCGCAAAAACTTTTAAGGATTCTCAACCATTCAACCCTCATTTGCCTCTGCCGAGTTTTTTCTTTTTTACATATACAAACATCAAGCACCGAGGTTTTCCACTTTTTTCTTTGCTCAAGCTATCCGTTCAAGCATTAAGGAACTTGTCATCTTTTCCTAATAGTTCATCATTCCGTTCAAATTCCACTTAAATCACTCTGTCATACATACAGCACAATAATGCCCTCACCATATAAATTTCCAAACCAACGCCTGCCCACAGCACATTCGCACGCAATATATATGTATTTTTATATAATAATATATTTACATATAATAATATGGGGACAAGCAAACTTTTTACAATGCAAAAAAAAGTTTGTTGCGATTTATCTTAAAATACAAAACAAACTCATCAAATTACAGATTTCCAAAATGCAAAGCGATGTTCTCAATATATTTCCGCCAGTTCGATTTCTTCACAAAAACATACAATCATTCAACTTTCAATCTTATGCCATCACTTAAAGCCACTTGCTAAAAAAAACAACTGCAAGTTGAAAACGATCGCTTATTCCTTTCCTTTCAATTGCCTATTTGTCCACATCAACTTTTTCATTCTTGCTTAAAAATGCAAAATGAGGATTTTTGATGTTTGCCATATATGTTTGTCCTACCTTGATGCTTTCCCCCTTGAAGAAAAACTTTGCCTGCATTTTCTCGCCCGTAGGCCCTTCTTCATATTCAACATCATAAAAGTTATAACCCAAAAGATTGAGAAGTGGATTGATGTAGTATAGCGAATTGTTTATATAAACAATTCCAATCATTATCAGAACGAGCAAATATACACAATATGCACTAACCAAAGACAAGTCTAACGGAATAGCAAAAAAAACGAACAACGAAAAGTATCCTAAAAAATGTTGGTCAGTTATGTTGTTCTTTGAAAGAATCCTAATCTTGATTGACCTTCCCTTTGAACAGCGAATTGTAAAAAACAATCCAACTGTTCCAACAGCAATTAACAACAATAATGTTGTCAAGTTCACTGTGTTTAGAATTGTAAAAGACAAGTTTTGATTTACAATCTCAATGACAAGTTTAACAAGAACCAAACAATACATTGGCACAAAAGCAGATATGTAAAGCATTAAATTTTTTATAAATTCTTTCATATTTTTATTTTAATTAAATTCTTTAAAAATAATTATTTTTTATGATTTTTTTATTAAAATATTAAAAAAATTGCATTTTTTATTGTTTTTTTTGATTTTTTATTGCTTTTTTAATTAATTTTTAATTTTTTGGGTTTTTATTTCAACAATAACCCTCATACACAAACAACCACATATTGCAACAAAAACTGCAATATATTGGCTAAAAGTGCACCTTACTCATTCAAAATTGCCCCCAAAAATTCAAACCTCAATTTTAAATATGTATTAAATAATATATATTATTTATAATAATATTATCTTAATTTATTTTGAATTTATTTTTATTTATGTTAAAATAAAGAAAATTAAGAGAGGTAAATTATGGGAAATAAAAAATCTATTTTCAAATCTATTTTCTTATACATTTGTGCAATTTGCTTTTTAAGTGGAAGCCTGTTGTTTTTGCAAGAACCTACAAAGAGCAAACAAGTTTTTGCAGAGAACACAATTAGCGAGGAAATTGAAAACAAAAACCTTCCTCAATATTTCTCTGCTGAAGAATGGCAAGTTGACACAAAGAACACTGCAGACCCTTCAGACGACATTTATAAAAATCAAGAAAGCAGTTTGACAGAGTCAAACACTTTTTTGCATTATTTGGAAGGTTCGACATCAAACTACTTTAAACTTTCTCTGCTTCAAAATGGTGCAAGTGTAAACACTGAAAGCGTGAATGACATTTACACAAGAGTTTATTATCCTAACCCAACAGACCTCTCAACTTTCTATTTCTACAGCATCAACTCAATCAATCTTTATGTCAACGGAACAAAACAAACAATCAATATGGGAGACTTCGTAATTAAAAGCGGTTTGTCTTTTGCAAACAAGAGTGAAGTTCAACTTGATGGCTTTGAGATGTATTTCACAAATGGACAACCTTTAAACAATGTTGACCAAGCAAGACAAATTTCAATTTTAGACAACAATGGTGAGGTTGTTGAAGGCGTTTACACTCTTTCATTAACTTATGGACTTTTCCTTTGCACAGATGGTGGCATTTCAGCAACAGAAGAAAAGTTCTCTGATGAGAGCATAACCTTGAACTATAACTTCTATGTTCTTGACAGGGATAACTTCTTGGCAAACAACAACCCAAACATCAAAAGAGTTAATTTTGACAAAGAAGTTCCAATCACAGAATTGACAAACAGAAATTATGCATATTATCTCTACAGCAACTTCTCTTCTCAAGGAACAAGTGCAGACGATTCATACAAAATGCCATACATTGAATATGACTATACGAGATTTGAAACAACAATCTCCAAAGAACTTTCAGAAATCACAACAACACAAAAATTTACTCTCGACAAAGATGCATATTCAGACAACATTACAAATGCCGAAAGCGAATTATCCCCAGTTGTTTGTGATGGCACAAACATTGTTAAGACAAAACTTGACAAGGACAAGAAAACAATCAAAGTTTTCTTTCACGATGTTGGAAACTACAACATCACATTCAATGCAATCAAATTGGTTGACTTTGAAACCGGCAAAGACGAATTTGAACTTAAAAAATATAACTTAAGCGGGCTTTCTGGCATAACAAAAAAAGTTAATGTTTATATGTATGGTTACCAAGCAAACTACACAAACATTGACCTGCCAGCAAACGAACATAATGTCAGACCTGTAAGTGAACTTAAAACTCCAAATGTTGAAACCGAAAAGTTTGAATATAGTGCAGATATTACAAGCGGATTCTTAAATTCAGACCCAGCATATTCACAACAAACAGGAAGCACTTCTTTCCTAATTACGAATGTTTTAAACTATATCAACACAAACAACTTAACTCCAGTAAAAACAGACCAAACACCAATTAAGTTCACATCAAATGCAACATTAAGTCAAGGCATTAGCAGTTATATCTACTCAACAGTAAAAGCAAACAATTCTTACACATCATATTCTGTTGAAGCAGACCCCGCTGCAAAGAAACTTAATGGTTCTCCCCTTTACAGAACAAAATTCACTGGACTTACAGACAACGCTGCCGGAAAATATATTTACATAATCGCCTACACATTCAACAACTTCTATTCCGCAGAAACAACACTGGCAGCATCAACATCATTCTATCAAGTGTTCTATTTTGAAATTGAAAAAGAACTTCCTGCAATTGAAATTAAAACAAAAGACATTGATGGCAACGACATTGATGTTTTAAATGGAAACTTTATCAACAAAGATGCAACAATCACAGACATTACTGACACTCATTTGGAAAACAGTTATAAAAAAGATGTTACAATTCAAATCTATGCAAAAGACTTCTCTGGCGGTTACTTAAGCGGTTTTGGGGAAGAAAATGGAATTTCTTTTAAAGACTTAGAGACAGACAGCAAACTTGTTTTAACATCAAACGCACACTATACGGTTAGACTTTATTACACAAGCGAAATCACCTCTCAAAACATTCTACTTTCTTCAAAGAATGGTTACTTTAGAGAACAAACATTCACAATCGACAAAGTGCAAGTTCAAAATATCACCGCAAGAAACTTTGTGGAGATTACAAACTCAACAAACTATCGTTACTATTCAACACTTACCGCAGAACAATTCTCAACTAACCAATCAATCGCTATCTCTTGGGACGAAAAAGCAAGCACTGCCAAAACTTATGCCTATTACAGATACTTCCCTCTCGTTAGCACAAAATATTACAGCAAATCAGAAAGCAAGGCATCATCAACCATCGAAAGAATGTTGAACTATTCTTCTGACAAACACTATTTGCCAATAAACTATGTTTTGGATATGTCGACTACAAACAACCAATGGTTGGAATATAAAGGAAACACAAAAGGTTCTGAAGAAATCGCTTCTGACTTTATATTCTCTGATGAAGGACTTTATTTGATTGATGTTTATGATGAAGCTGGCAATCACTCTGTTGAAGTGTTTATAATCGACAAAACAACGCCTGTGTTTAGCATCAATGACGGAAGTGGATATTCACTTGTTAGCAGTTCGGTTTTCATCACAAAACCTTGCTCACTTTATTGGGGAAATTATAAGTCTATCTACATCGCAAACTTCTCAACACTTTCTTACAATTCAAGATACACAGCAGAAAACATTGATGAATATTTCAGCGAATTAGACAAAGCGACCTACAACTTCTATAAAACCCATCAAGGCAGAACAAGCACAGACATATTTAAAAAAGTCTATAACAAACTTTATAAAAAGGATTATCTTGAACATATCACTAACACAACGCAAATCAATTGCGAAGCAGACGGACTGTCAGACAAATATTTCAGTTCTGGTGGCTATTCAAGTTATTATTTAACAATTCCAATTAACAACAGAACTTATTACATTGACCAAAATCACCCATCATATACATCTAAAGAAGGTGCAGACAACTGGAAACAATCTTTGACAACCGATGAAGAAATGACATACAGGGTGCTTTTGAGAGACTTGTCAAATACAAGATTTGACCAAACAATTCAAGACCCAAACAATTTGCTTCACTATACTGGTTATTACAGTGCCTACCAAACAATTATTGTAAGTTTTGATGATTCAGAATTTTTCGTAGAATATCAAAATGCAGGACAACCAACTCCTCTTTCATCAAACACTGTTGTGGAAGATGAAGTTACGGTAAATGTTGAAGGAACTGATACAACTCACAGAACAAAAACAACATTCTTGAGTCCTACAAAAATGGCGAAAGCTTTTAGTCTTTCATTCATTCCTACAAGCACTGATGGAGAAAAACAAATTCAAGTTGATAAGGTTACAATTAAATATTATCCTTATGTAGAAAGTTTTGTAACAATAACAGACCCAGCAGACCCTACAAAACAAATTAAATATTCTTACTATGAACTCTCTGATGAAGCAACAGAAATGACTGTTTACGATTTCTCTGAAAATGGAGCAATGACAGACAAGAAGACTGATGAGATTAGACTTGATGCAAAAAATATGACAACTGCTGGAAAATATATCATCACTAGAACATATAAACTTGACAGCGGTTATTCTTACAACGATAACGACTATTACCAAAGAACTTATATCTTTACGGTTGACCGCAATGATGTGATAACAAGTGCTGAACTTACAAAAGAAAATCCACACCTTGAAAGTCTTGTTGGTGGAGATATCTTCATTTCAATGTATGACACAAGAGAGGACGCAAGTTTAGTTGTTACATTCCCTAACAGCGAAGACGGAAACACAGATGGTTCATCACTCTACAACAACGGTTCAATCAATCCTCCAAGAGCTGTGCTAACTACAAATAAAATGCCTTTAAGATTATACATTCCTCAATTCAAATATACAACTTATGTATCACCTATCAATGGAAGCGGAAATTATAATTTTGATGTGAATTACAATTTCAATCAAATTGAAGACGGCAATCTTCTTGCAGCTGCAACAGAGGGCGTTAACCTAGATGATATGAACTACTTTAACGAAACCCTGCTCATTCCTGAATATATCCTTTCAGCAAACATTTATAAAGGCTCAATTGACCCAAGAAACTTGGTTGCAACAGCAAATCCAATGACAGAAAGAGTTGATGCTGGCGGAAACAACTATTTGGCTTTTGACAGCAGAAAAACATCAAGAGGATTCTTGCAATTCTACAAAACTGATGGAACACTGCTTGACTACCTTTCAGATGAAGGAACTTATTATGTAGAATTAATGCAAGGCCGTTTTGGAATTGAAGTCGCAGAAAATCAATATTTGCAAACAATCAATTTTGCTTTTGAAATTAAAGATGTTTCCCCAGACTTCACTGCTCAAGCAATCACTGGAGCATCTCTTACAAGCGAAATTAACAGAAGTGGCTTCGATGAAATCTATTACACAAACCAACCAAATTTGAATTTGATTTGGAATACAGGCAGCAAATATATGGCAGAAATCGACATTCCTGAAATCACATTCAAAATGAGCAACAAAGTTACACCAATCCACGCAGCAACAGTTGACCCAACAACAGGAGAATATATCTACGAAAACATTTTTGTTGACACACCAAAAATTTCAGGAAAACAATATGTGGCTCAAATAAGTTTGGAAAAACTTGGAGTGTATGCTCACGATGCCTATGTTGACATTACAATGCAATATAAAAACCATAACACAGAATTCTATAAAGTTGTCAAAAAACGCATTGTTATTGACTTAAGCGCACCAAGCAATAACATAAATATTCTGGTCAACAATTCCATTAAAGACAGCAAAATTTCACCACTTACAGCAAATTCTTTAAGGTCTTATTACACAGCAAAAATGGAACAAACAAAAAATCCAACGACAACAAGTTACAATGTCAGCAACGGAACAGGAACTTTTGCTTATTATTCATATACAGTTTCACAAAACTATCTTGCAACACTGCAAGAAGCAACCAATGGCGCTGATGACACTTTCCATATTTATGCTCGCAAGTTTGCTGACCCATTGGGCAATGTTACAAAATATTCTTCAAACGAAGAACAAGAAACCTCCCCTGCAAACTTCTTGCCAACAAACAACTTTACAGCAATTGCAGAGAACGGTTCATTTACAACCAGCAGTTTCACATTCGACACAAATTCTTATTATGAAATTATCGAAATTGATAAGGCTGGAAATATGTCAATCTACACTATCTACATTGTAAATTACAACGAAACAGTAGATGACATAAATGGCTACAACAAATTAATTTCTTACACTTCTGTCAACCCTGTAACGGGAGCAATTGAAGAATCAAACTACACAATTGCAGACTACAAACTTACAAAAGACCACCCTGGTGCAATCCACAACATCTATTCAAAAACAGGCTTCCAACTTAAAAAACTCAATTATTTTGGAGATGCCTGGGCACAAATTGACCTCGACGCAATTGATGCAGCAGGATTTAAAACAACTTATCACTTAATGCTTACCCCTTGGGACAAGAATTATGCTTATGCTTTCAGCGGACAGTCATACACAAAAATTCTTATTTCTGACCTTGTTGATGGAACCGTAAGTAGCAGATTTAAAAATTGTTTGAGTTTCTATAATAGACAAAATTCAATATATGAAAATTTCTATATAAACATCAGAAACACAACACTTTCTTCATCTTTAACAAACAAACAAGAAGAAGAATATATCAGATTTGCACAACCAAATGATACAGCAATCCAAAACACAATCTATGGTTCAACATATTTGACCGGATTGAAAATTACAACAAACAAAGATATCTTGCCAATCTATAACGAAAGCAACAAACTTGGATATGCAAACGGCTGGGTTTCAAACGAAAAAATCATCGTGCTTTACGACTCAAATGCTGGAACATTAACATTTAAACTTAATCCTTCTTACAACTTTGACACAGACACAAAAATCATTTATGAATATAAAGACAACTTTGGAAATGTTGACAGACAAATTCACATTTACAGAGAAACAATCATCACAAAAGTTGTTGATGCTGAAAAAGATTTATATGCATATTATGACAACAACACAGGAAACTTGAGATATATCACTGAAGACGGACTCAAATATTCTTATAACCCTGCAAAATACGACATCAAAGTCTTTGAAGTGAGCTCTGGAATGGTCAGTGAGCTTGAAGTAATTCAATCCGACACTTATCTTGCAGGCGGTTTTGACCCGGCAAAAACATCTACCCTTGCAACATGGACAGAAAGTTCTCAAAGCGGATATCTAACAAAAACAATCCACCATGCAGAGGCAGGTGTTGACCCGGGAACATTGACAGACGACTATAACAACACTTTTGCAATTTGCGTTTTCAATAAAGATGATGGCAGTCCAATTCAAACAGTGTTCTTTACATTATATAAAGAATTGCCAAAAGCAAATCTTGAAGACAGAATAAACAAAAGAGGCGAATTTAGAATTGATGATGCAAACAACAATAATATCACAGCAAACATCATAAATCAAACCCCTGGTGCTTCAAAAGGATACTTCTCTGAAATAAGATTGTCTTATATCTTAAAAGAAGACCCATTCATTCCTGTTCAATATTCAATCAGCACAGACAAAGTAAATTGGAGAACCCTTGCAAACGGAGAAATTTTAAGATGCACAACTGACAGCATTGAAAAATATTATCTCAAAGTTTGGTATGATGAACAATATCTCAAAAACGAAATTGGTGCCAGCAACTATGTTTTTGGACTTGTTGCAGAAGAACAAATTTACGAATTCAATTTGTCTGCCTTGACTCAAACATATTGGGTTGAACAAACAAGAAATGGACATACCTACATTGTCCAAAAGAGCAACAAAATTTACAGAACAAACAGTGGAACACAATATTCAAACCACTACATAATGAATGTAAACTATTCAGACAAATCCGACAAGCCAATCAAAACAAATGAAGAACTCAAAATTTCAACACTCTTTATTGAGTCTTATGAAGATGGCGCTGGGGTAACTTCAGACCTTTGGCTCGTGTCAAACGAAGGTGCTGCACTTGGAAACATTCCAAAATTCAGCACATATGTCGTATTGTCTTACATTCCTACAACAAGCAACTTTGTTGAAGAATTCTTTGTTTCAAACGCAGATGGACTTATCAATGACAGCGAAAACTTGATAAATCTCACCTCAGAAAAGGGTGCGGTTTCAAAGAGCATCGTTATCAATGAAAATTCCACAGTTGACCAACTTGAATTAAGGTGGACAAAATATTACGGAATACCACAAAATGAAATCAACATCAGCGTTATCAAAGACGGAATTGAATTGTTCCCTAATGTTTATTCAAAAACAATCGGAAGCAAACAATATAACTACATTCGTCTTAACCACTCTGGGAAATATCAAATCAAACTTTATGACAGTTCAACACCTTCAAACATTCAAAAGTTTAATAGAGGAAAGGCCGGACAGTCTGAAACATTCAACATTATCTTCTTAAAAGATGTTCCATTTACAGTAACCTACACAAATCCTATAACAAACAAAGAGGAAACTTCTTTGCCAATCAATGAGGCTGTTTATAACGGCACTGTAACCATTAAAATCGACAAATCAACTCGTCCAGAGTTCTATACAAGCAGTGGTTATCCAGTTATCAGCGTAAAAAGAAATGGAGTAGATTACACAGAAACATTTAAAGACGATGCAACCTACATTTTTGACAAAACCGGGTATTATGAAATTTCCTTCTCGGCAGTCAGCAACCTTCCAGAAATTGGCAATATCAGAAAACAGACCTATCGTTTTACAATTCTCAACGCCAATGAATATAGATATTCTTACATCTATAATAGATTCTCGAATTACTATATTGAAAAGGTTGAAAAGAATGGCATTGATGTAACAGACACTTTAACAAAAATTCTTGATGTTTCAACAATGACAATCAATAACAAAGTTTATTTGACAGAACTTCCATTGTCTTACTTGGACGAAAAAACTGGCAAGGGCAGTTATATGATTACCGTAAATTCAAATGACAAACTGCTTAAGAGCTCTACAGCAATAACAAAATATACTTTCAAAGTTGTAATTGAAGTTGGAACGGCACCTATCAAGGTTTCTCTTGGAGAAGGTCAAACAACAACAAGCACAATCAATGTTAGTTACAATCTTTCAAACATCTATAGGGAAATGGGAGAGTGTAACTTTAGAATCATAAAATATGTTGAAGATAGAATTTCAACAGTTTATAGCAAAGACATTGTAGGGACAAGTTCTGGCGAGGAATTGCAAGCAATTGAAGAAGCAGGCACCTACTACATTCAAATTCTTTCACCAAGCGGAAATTTGCTTTACAGTTACAAGGTAATAAAACAAAATCCACTTAATGCAGCAGCAATCATTGCAATTGCAATTTCAGCTTTAGTGCTCGTTGCAGCAATCATTCTTGTTGTTAAATTGAGAAAGAAAATTTCAGTTAAATAACAACTTTGTTGCAAAACAAAATATTGGAATTTATGTTAACAACTTATGATTTGCATTAACCAAACAAAAAAGATTGAGATTATAACTCAATCTTTTTTTTGTGTTTTCATTCGGTCTTTTTATGCAAAAATTTGAGATTTTTTTGCCATTCTTTGCCACTTGTTGCTAATTGTATAACAGAATTAGCACTCAATGAATTTCTCCTTAAAACAGCAAATTTCTTCAAACTAAACCAACGCTATTCAAAACAAATCTACTCGATTTAATTTTGCAGAATTTTCAAATTTGAACAAAAACTCTTTGCAACAAAAAAAAGATTAACGAAAAGTTAATCTTTTTTTTCTATAATTATTTCTTAAGTTCCTTGTCAAGTTTAACTTTTGAAACAATGAAGTAGATAATCACTCCTGCAAGAACGAGCACTGAAACTACAATCAAAACAGTTCCAACAACTTTATAAGTTGTGATTGAATCTTGTGTTTTCTCAGAAACTTCAATTGTAAAGTCTGTTGATGTTTCATTTCCTTTTGCATCTTTATATGTGATTGTCAATGTGTATGAACCAACCTCTTCAAACTTGTCAAATGTGTAAACATTTGCAGCTTCTGTATAGTCGATTTCCTCTCCAGTTGATTTGTTTACAAGTTTAACTTCTGCAACAAAACCATCACTTGGTTCATTTTCATCAGTTGGATTTACCTCTGACAAATCAATTGTAACATTTTGACCAATCTTGAATGTGTCTTCAACGAATTCTTCTGGGAAGATAACTCTTGGGCCTTCTGTATCGCCTACAACGATTGTCTTGCTTTGTGTTGTATAGTTTCCATTGTTGTCATATACTGTATATGTGATTGTATATGTTGCATCTAATGCTTCGCTTGTTCCATCAATTTCAAACTTAATGCCAGATTTGAACGCATCAGCACCTGTGTAAGATTTAGAACCTGTTGAACCATTCACATATTTCCAAGAAACAACAATCTTAGATTTTTCAATGTTAATATCGCTTGCATCTGTTGCTTGAATTGAGTTGATAGCAAGTTGATATTTTCCTGTTGCCGCTTCAATTTCTTCTGTTGAAATTGTGTCTTCATAGTTTTTATAAACTTCTTCCGCAAGTTTTGGACCTTTTGTATCCTTAACAATGATTGTATAAACATCACTTGTCAATTTATATGCTTTAAGGTCTCTGAACCATTCTTCAAAATCAACACCAGCGAGAGCTGTTCCTGTGAAGCTGTCTGAAATTTCTCCACCTTCAACAATTTCTTCAGCATAAACTTTGATTCCTGCTTCTGAATTTACTACGAAATATGTTGCCATATCAGAG
Source organism: Clostridia bacterium (assembly GCA_017938505.1). GTDB lineage: Bacteria > Bacillota > Clostridia > Christensenellales > UBA1242 > Caccovivens. The sequence continues at coordinate 12,141 of JAGBBH010000044.1, forward strand.
TTTTCAATTTTCAAAACATCTTCTGATTGCAAATAAACTTTTGCATCATTTCCATTTCCATTTGCAAAGTTGAAGTAGCCACCTTCATAGTTTTCGTCCATTTCTACATAAGAGAATGTCTTATAGTTGTAAACTGTAAGGTTAACAGTGTACATAATTGGATATTCACCAACTCTTTCTGGGACGAATTTGCTCTTATCACCATAAGTTGTGCTTGGGTTTGTTGCTTTTCCGTTTTGGTCAACACCCATTACAACATAGTTTGTGTTAAGATATTCATCTGTTGTAATTGTTTCATACTTTGTTTTGTTTGCACTGAACACATCATAAGTTACACTGTTTGGAATGTCATAGCTTACTGATGGAGTTGGGAGTGCGATTTCTGTCATATCGTCCAATTCAACTGTCTTACTTTCCAAAGAAGTTTTAAGAACAGGTGGTTGAATGATTGTTCTAGGAGTTACTGTATAGTTAACAAATGTAACAACTGTTTTGTTGCTACCGTCTTTAACCGCGATTCTTGCTTGATAATTTCCAGCAAATGAAGCAACAAATTTTCCACCGCTAACTTTGTAAGAACCAACACCTGATTGACTCAAAATGTTTCTGTCAGAAACTGCATCATAAGTTGCGATTTCTGTGTTTGAATCTGTGTGAATAACCTTAACTTCAAAGTTCATATATGATACAGCATCATCAAGAACTACGAATTCAGGAATTTCAATTTCTGCGCCTTGTTCATAAGTTGTTTGAACTGTTCCAAGAGCTTGGAATTTTGGAGCATTTTTGTCAATTGCATTTGAGATTGCAACTGTTTCACCATAGAAGTTTACATTTCCTTTGTCATCATAAACAAATGTTACGATTTGAAGTTTAACTGCTGTTGCGCCAGCTTCTGACAAGTCGATTGTGTAAGATGATGCAGAAGCATCTGTAAGTTCAACATAGCCATCATTGTTTCCAGCGTGGTATGCAGCATATTTTTCAGTAAGTTCAACGCCATCTACCTTTGTCATATTTGCAAGGTCAGCCCAAACTGCAGATAAGTTGTTGTTTGAAACAACGGTTGCATCTTCATCTTTAACTTCAATTGCAGCGCCTGCATTGTCAAGGTAACGATACATTGTTCTAACTTTCATATTTGTATCATAATAATCTGAAGCTGTTGGAGCATCAAATGTAACTTTATCTGTAGGAAGATAAGAGTCAGAAAGAGTTGTTGCAAACTTGATTTCTGGAACATCATTATCTACATAAGTTCCAATATACATTGATTTAGAAAGGTCTTTTTCATTTCCAGCTGCATCTTTTGCGATGTAGTGAATGTAATATTGACCAATTCCCATACCTTTGTTGTCTGAAGAAGCACCAAATGTTTCATCAACATCAACATAAGCAAAACCTTCTGCAAGAGCAGCTTCTGATTTCAACCAAGCAATTGCTTCTGTTTTCTTTTCTTCTGCTTCTGTTGCAGTAACTTTGTCAGCGAAGAAATCTTCTTCGTTGAAAATGTCATAAATTGTTTCAGCATTTGCGTTGTCAACAACGATTCTATAACCATTATCTTTCAACCACGCAAGCATTTTTGTTTCTGTTGAAACATCAGCATCTGCAGTTGCAGTTCTGATAAGATAGTTGTTGCTTGTAAGATTTGCACGAGCAGAAACTGTTGAAGAATTTCTATAGTTGAAAATCAAGTTGAATTCGTCATAGTCTTTAATTTCCAATTTTGAAACAGTTTCGTCTGTCATAATCTTTCTTGAAAGTTCAATTCCGTCTGTAGTTACATTGTCTGTTGCACTGATTGCATAAACAACAACTGCATTTGGATCTGAACGAGATGCAAGTTTATAACTTTCATCAATTTTTTCATTGTCAGCATTTGCTCCTACATATTGAGAGGCATCAACAATGATTGGAGTTGGGTTTGTTTCATCTTTGATATCTTTAAATTCATAAACAGGATATCCTGAAGATTTTTTATGAGTGCTAGCATTGTCGCTACCAGCTTCATAGTAGATATCAAAAATTTCATATTCGAATGCATAAGAACCATCGTTCAATGGTTTAAATTCTGAAGCATCAATCAAATAACCATCTGCACCAACAACTTCTTCATAACCTTCAGAAGCACTTGTAAGTGGTGCGTAACTTTCGCTTGAGCCTGCAGCTTTGAAGTAAACCTTAACTTTATAATATACATCAACAGCTTCGCTTGATGGAGTTGAATCTTCAGCAGTTACACCAATTGCTTTAGGCAATTTGCTAGCAACACCTGTTTGTCCATTGTCAACCCAGTCAGAAGCAAGTTCGAGTTCAAGGTCATAGTCTTTGTAATATTTTGCTGATTCATTGTAAGCATAAACAGTAAATTCTTTTGTTGTAGAAGTTACATAGTTTCCATCAACATAATATGTGTATCTAACAGCATATTTTCCAGCACCAAAACTTGTGCCTTTGAACACATCGCCACTCAAAACGAAGTTGCCATTAGCATCTTCAGTAACACTTGCAGCTGCAACAGTGTTAGAGTTTACACCACCCTTAACAGAAATAACAACTGTCTTTCCTGTGTTAGAAGATGGTTTATTTGTTGTGCTATATTCATAAGAAACTGTTTCTTCTTTATCAGCATCATTTTTAACAACTGGGTTTGGAAGAACGAGGTCTTTATAAGATTCGCCTTTCTTTGCCAATGTCAAATCATAAATTTTTGGAACAAAAACGTTTGCATTGCTTTCAAAGTTGATTGTTGCACTTGAAAACTCACTGCTTACCTTAAGTTCGTAAGAGTTTGTGTAAGATTGTCCATCAACTTCGTAAACATAAGCATATTTGATGATATATGTTCCAACTTTTCCTGCTTTGAAATAACCATAATAGTTTGCATCTGCTGGTGTTTCAACAATCAAGTCAACTTCATCTTCTTGACCTGCTGTGGCAAGTTCAAGCGGAAGCGAACTATAACTTACAGAAACTGTTGAATCTTTCAAAACAACATCTTCCGTATCAGCGATTTCATCTGCATCATAGTCATTGAGAATTGTGCCGTCTTCGGCTTTGCCAACTACGACTTTAGAGTTTCCACCAATGTAAGCATTGTGGATTTTGTATGTGCCACCCTTAACAACTGTGTTTTTAATGTCTTCATTAACTTTTCCAATTGTCATATAAGTGTGGTCAGTAAGTTCAACTGTTGCAGCAAGAGCTGACCAGCAGTCAAATGGGATACAAAGAACTGCCATTGCCAAAGCAAATGTCAACACTAAACCTCTGAAAAACACTGAATGATTTTGTCTTTTTACTTTCATAAAGATAAATCTCCTAATTTGCTAGTTTTTATTGTAAAAACTATTTTTATATCTCAGTTTTAACCTTTCAAACAGATTTGAACTGAAATTTAAAAATATTTTGTGGTTGCTTTTTATTGTTATGCAAGAATAAAAGCACTTTTATTGTCGAAAAACAAACAATCTTGAATTCGACTTTTAAACAAAAAACTTATGTAATTTTTAAGAACGACAGAAAGCGGGACTCCGCCCGCTTGTCAAACTTAAATATTATAAGTTACTTTAACACCAGGTCCCATTGTAGAAGCCAAAGTTACGCTCTTAATATATTGACCTTTTGCTGCAGCAGGTTTTGCTTTAACGATTGCATCCATAACTGTAGTAAAGTTTTCAACAAGTTTTTCCTTGCCAAAACTCTTTTTACCGATAATTACATGAATGTTGTTTGTCTTGTCAAGTCTATATTCAACCTTTCCGGCCTTAACATCTTTGATAGCTTTAGCAACATCTGTTGTAACAGTTCCACTCTTTGGGTTTGGCATCAAACCTTTAGGTCCAAGGATACGAGCAATTCTACCAACAACACCCATCATATCTGGAGTTGTGATACATACATCAAAATCTAACCAACCGCCACTGATTTTTGCAACAATGTCTTCAGCACCAACGAAATCAGCACCATTCTTTTCTGCTTCATCAGCTTTGTCGCCACGAGCAATAACAAGAACTTTAACAGACTTTCCTGTTCCGTTTGGAAGCACAACAACACCACGAACTTGTTGATCAGCATTTCTTCCATCAACACCAAGTCTGATGTGAGCTTCAATGCTTTCATCAAATTTTGCAGTTGAAGTCTTGATAACATTTTCTACAGCTTCGTCCATAGCGTATGATGCTGTTTTATCGAAGCTTTCAAGGCTTTTTAAATATCTTTTTCCTTTATTCATAGTTCACCTCTTAGTCAACAACTTCAACGCCCATAGATCTTGCAGTTCCTGCGATCATTGACATTGCACTTTCAATTGAAGCGGCATTAAGATCAGCCATTTTTGTTTCAGCGATCTTTCTAACCTGCTCTTGAGTAATTTTTCCGACTTTTGTTTTGTTTGGTTTTGCAGAACCCTTATCATTTCCCATAGCCTTTTTGATAAGAACTGCTGCTGGTGGAGTCTTCAATTCAAATGTGAAACTTCTATCTTCAAAGATAGTGATCACAACAGGAATGATGAACCCAGCTTGTGCTGCGGTTTTTTCGTTGAATTCTTTAACGAATGCGCCAATGTTAATTCCGTGTGGACCAAGACCAGAACCTACTGGTGGGCCTGCAGTGGCTTTTCCCGCATCGAGTTGCAATTTAACAATTGCTTTTACTTTTTTTGCCATTTTCTTCCTCCTAATGTGGTATATATTGGATTTTGGCTAATCCTCCCACAAAATTTTTCAACCTTTTATTGTCGTGCTGAGGACAATATTTTTGCGAAATTTTATCAAAAATTTCAAAAAATATCGTTTTTTATTGTTTTTTCTGACTATTTTGTTCGTTTTTAGTCAATTTTTCTAACTTGACCAAATTCAAGTTCAACATTATTTTCTCTGCCGAACATTTCAACCGTAACAGTTAAAACTCCCGCATCAGGGTCAACAGAAACAACTGTTCCAACCATCTTATCAAGAGGCCCTTCAACAATTTCAACCTTGTTTCCAACTTCCAAATCAGTTTCAACCTTAATCTTTTCAAGTCTAAGTTTAATAACTTCATCTTCAGTAAGAGCCAAAGGTCTGCCCTTAGGACCAACGAAACCTGTAATACCCCTTGTTCTTGTGATATTATGCCAAAGGTCATCACCATAAATCATCTTAACAAGCAAATAGCAAGGCATGCTTTTTCTAGTAACCAATTTCTTCTTGCCATTCTTTTCTTCAATAACATCTTCTTCTGGAATTACAATTTCAAAAATTCTGTCTTGCAAATTGAACTTATCAACAACAGTTTCAAGGTTTTCCTTTGCAACATTTTCGTAACCAGAAAATGTATGAAGAACATACCACTTAGGTTCTTTAGAATGTTCCATTATCATATCTAAACTCCTTAACATATATAATTAGATTTGAATCGTCTTTCTCTTAACCAACCAAAAGACTTGTAAGCCAACCTAAAAGAGCATCGACTCCATAGATAAACAACCCAAACACAATTACAAATGCAACAACGATTCCCGTTTTCTTAAGAACCTCTCCAAAAGTTGGCCAAGTAACCTTCTTAAGTTCAGAAACTGTTTCTTTTGTTTTCTTTGCAATTTTTGAGCCCTTCTTTTCTTTTGTTTTTTTATCTTTTTTCTTTGCGTTGTCTTTAGCAGTCTTTTCTTGTTTCTTATTTTCTTTTGCAACATTGCCTTCAACAATTTTGTTTTCAGCTTGCAATTCTTGTTTTTCCACTTCTGCTTCTACAACCTTTTGCTTTTTAGACATATTCTCCTCCAAAAATTTTAGAAACCGTGCAAAACTTGCACATTAAAATAATTCTTACTTTGTTTCTTTATGCACTGTTCTCTTGTTACAGAATCTACAGAACTTTTTGATTTCAATTCTTTCAGGATTTGAAGTTGAATTCTTCTCTGTTGAATAGCATCTATTTTTACATTCAGTACATTCCAAAGTGATTTGTTTGCGTTTTGGTGCTGCCATTTTTCTTTCTCCTAACAAAAAATTAACACTCTTTCAAGAAGTGTCAATTTAATATATCACAACTATCGAATATAGTCAAGTGTTTTTGAAAAACTTTTTTATAAATGTTGCATCCTCGTCGCAAAACACACACGCCTTTTACCCCTTAAAATTCGGAACAAATCACATTCTTTCCAAATCGTTTTTCTTGCAAACAAAAACGCTTTTTTAGCAACAATATCCCGCCAACACATTTTTTGTTTTTTTACATAAAAAATGAAACATTTTTCAAAAAACACATTAAAAACATAAAAAAAATCACAAATTAATGTGATTTTTTCTGCATTTTTTGTTTTTTTATTACATTTCAACAATTGTGTCGATATACATAACTGTTTCATTAGGTTTGCATTTTGCAACCAAGTTTTCAAGTTTTGTTGGTTTGTTATATTCCACCTCATACTTAAGTGCATAAGAAAAATAAACCTTCAACAAGTCCTTTGCATAGATATATGCTTCAGACATATTCTTTCCATCTGTATAAATGTTGAGGTCTGGAAAGACAACCTGACAAGAACCATCTTCATCTTTCACAAATATTGCAGGATAGAGAAATTGATATTTTTTCATAAGACAACTCCAAGATTACATATTATTTCAATTATATTCTACCACAAAAGTTTGCAAATTCAAAACAAAATTAAAAAAATATCGCAAAAAATTGCGATATTTTTCAAATTATCTAATGATTTCTCCAAATTCATTGATTTTTGCTGTTGCTTTTGATCTGTCAAAGGCAGGCATCATTGGGACAACATCAATAACTCTTGTGTTGTCAACCGCTTCTGGAGCAACAATGACTTTGCCAGCATTTTCAGCAGCAACTTTCAAAGCAATCGCCTTCAAATTTGAATTATTCATAATACACCTCCGTGTGCTTACTCTAATCTTTAGATGTCTATATCATAGCACAAAACTTTTCATTTGTAAATACTTTTTTGAAAAATTTTTCAAATATTTTTTCGCCCGATATTTAGGGACATATAATGGTTTTAAAAATCACAAACAATGGGCAAAGTATATCACATCTTTTCAACGCTGTCAATACCCAAAGTCCACAATGCTTTTTCCAAAGAAAGTTTAACAAGTTGACACACGGCCAACATATTTGATTTTCTTTCAACATCTTCACACGATAAAATTTTGTGATTATTGTAGAATGTTGAAAAAGCACTTGCCAAATCAAAGGTTGCCAAACAAAGTCCATTCATTGAATATTGCTCATAACAAACATCATAAGCCGACAAAAGTTTCAAGATAGCAATAACAATTTTTTGTTCTTCTTCCGTTTGAACATCAACTTTTCCAATCGAAACATTCGCCTTGCTCAAAATAGAATTGATTCTCGCAATTGTATATTGAATATATGGACCTGTTTTTCCATCAAAAGCCAAGAACTTGTCAATGTCAAAAACATAATCCTTTTCAACAGTGTTTGACAAATCTCCAAACTTCATTGCCCCAACACCAATTCTTCTTGCAAGTTCAAAGTCTTTTTCCATTCCATTTTCAGAAAGTTTTTTAGATGCCGAATCAACAAGCATATTTACAACATCTTTATATTTAACCGTTCCGCCAGCACGGGTTTTGAATGGTTTCCCATCTTTTCCATTCATCGTTCCAAAACCAATATGAGTAAGTTTTTGCTCGTCTGGAGAAATTCCAGCAATTTTACAACACCTAAAAACTTGTTCAAAATGAGTTGATTGCCTATTGTCTGTAATATAAACAATTTCATCTGGCACAAAATCACGATTTCTTATCAAGATTGTTGCAATATCAGTTGTTGCATAAAGGTCCCCGCCATTATATTTTTTGATAATTGCAGGAGGCATCGGATTTTTGTATCTTTGCGGTTCGTCTTCACTTTTCTTTGGAATTGGAATATGTTCACCCTCTCTTGCAACATCAACAACTAAAGCACCTTCACTTTCTCTTGCAAGTTTATTATCAACAAAAATTTGAATTGTTTTGTCAATAACATCATAAGCATCACTTTCACCATAATAATAATCAAAAGAAGTGTTTAAAAGGTCATAGTTATTTTCAATTTCTTTGACGGAAAGTTCTCTGATTTTTTTGTATATTGTAAAGTAAGGCTCCTTATGTCTTTGAATGTAAAGCGTAAATTCATCTGCTTGCGACTTAAACTCTTTGTCAACATCTTTGCGTTTGCTTGCTTTTGGATATTCTTCATTTAAAACATCAAGTGTAACATTTTTAATTTCAAGAGCATCAATTTTTGCACCATCTTCAAAAAACTTGTCTAGATATCCATCTAGTTTAAGTTGCAATATTGTCAACCCCATTTGCAATCCATAGTCTCCCAAATGCACATCAGAAATTGTTTCATTTCCTTTGACGATATGAAGTCTTTTTAGCGCTTCACCAACAATTGGTGAACGGAGATGCCCAACATGAAGTTCTTTTGCAACATTTGCACCACCATAATCAAAAAACACTTTTCTTTTATTCTCAACCTGCGACACCCCCAAGTGTTTATCTTGAACAACACTTCGTGCAACTTCTGACAATTTTTTGTCCGTAATTTTAATGTTAATAAACCCTGGCATAACTGCAGAAAACTCAAAACTTTCATCAGTCAAACCGCCAATCAATTCGTTTGCCAAATCTATTGGTTTTTTGCCCAATGCTTTTGCCATCATCATTGCATAGTTGCATTGAAAATCACAAAGTTCAGGTCGATTAGAAAAAGAAACAACAACTTTTTCGTCATCACAACCCAAACTTTTTGCCTTTTGTTTTAAGATATTCTCAATTTCATTCTTTAAAATCATCACTTTTCTCCAAATTATTCTTTATGCCAACATTATAACAAACAAAAAAAGAAATTGCAACAATTGAAGCAATATCATTTTTTAATCACTTAATCCTAACAAATAGTCTGCTGAGCACTTAAAATAGTTTGCGAGCGCTATTATACTTAATGCCGTAGGAATTCTCTGATTTGCCAACCACCTTGCTATTGTTGCCTGACTTATTTTCGTTTCTTTACTTAATTGAACTTGATTTACATTAAACTCAACCATTAACGACTTTAATCTTTCAGGAAATTTATACATAACACCCTCTCTTTAGGAAATTATATACCATTTGTCATAAAAATACTTGACTTATACCCATAGGTATATTACAATGTTAATATTCCCATAGTCATATGGTTAGAAGGAGGTATAAATGAGATATTTGCCAAAATATTGTATAGATGCTTATGAGATTGAACTTTTTATGTTAAATTTTCATATGACAAAAACAGAGTTTTGTAAAGAGTGTAAAATTAGCAAACGAGAATTGTCAAAGATACTAGACACTGCACACTTAAACTTTAAACTAGACACCCTAATGCGTATAGCAAATTTGATGAATATAGAATATTGCAAACTCTTGAGCGAAAGAAAGCAAAAACATACTTTATAGCAATAAAAAAAACACCCCTTGGTGTTTTTCTTTTTTTATATTTCCTGCCTTTGTCTTAATGCTTTCTCCAAAGTTACCTCATCAGCAAACTCAATATCGCTGCCAATTGAAATTCCTTGAGCAAGACGGGTTACTTTAACCCCCAAAGGTTTCAAAACTTTAGCAATATACATTGCCGTTGCCTCACCCTCAACATCTGGGTTCGTCGCCATAATTACTTCTTTCACATTGTCTTTTGACACTCTTGCAAGGAGTTCCTTAATTTTAATGTCATTTGGACCTTTATTTTCAAGCGGATTTATACAACCAAACAAAATGTGATATACCCCTTCAAAAGACTTAACCTTCTCCATTGAAACCACATCTTTAGGCTCTTGAACAACACAGATTATTTGCTTGTTTCTTCTAGCACAAATTGGACAAATTTCGCTTGCACTGTAATTCCCACATTCTTTGCAAAGTTTGACTTTTTCTTTAACATCAACAATTGCTCTTGCAAAATTTTTTGCTTTTTCTGAATTGTTTTCGATAACATAAAAAGCATAGCGTTGAGCAGTTTTTCTTCCAACGCCTGGCAATGCACGAAAATATTCAATTAGTCTTTCAATTGGTTCTTCAAATTCTGCCATACTCTTTTTCCCATCAATCAACAACAAATTTAGGATACGCCATGCAATTTTAACCGCATCACTGTTTACACAAGCAATCTCTACCTTGCAACAACATTACATTCCAATGTTTGGCAATTTTGACTTTTCATCTTCCGCAATTTTGTTGAGAGCATCTCCAATTGCAGATGCAACAAGGTCTTCAAGCATTTCAACATCATCAGGGTCAACAACTTCTGGTTTAATTCTTACACCTTTAACCGTTTTGTTTCCATAAAGTGTAACTTCAACCATTCCACCGCCAACAGAAGATGAATATTCTGTCGCATCAATTTCTTCTCTGATTCTTTTCATATCTTCTTGCATCTTTTGTGCTTGACGCATAAGTGCTTGCATATTGCCTCCGCCAAAGCCACCACCAAATCCGTATGCCATAATAATTCTCCTTAAAATCTATTTTTTATTTTTTTATTTTTCTATGCAATCAATCCTCAACTTGGACCTTTCCACCAAAAAAGTTTTCAATTCTTTTAACATCTCTCGCAACTTTTTGTTCGGAACTGTCAAACTTGACAACCTCAAACTCCAAATCCAGCCCCTGCCAACGAATGGCAGAATCAATGTCGCTTTTTCCATTTTGCAAAACATCAATCAAAAAGTCATCACTTGAACGAATTAGAAGTTTTTTGCCTTCAATTTTTGCATTAGTAATATCTCCACAAGCAACATGCAATGCAACTTTATGATGCTCTTTTAAATAAAGCACCACCTTGCCCCAAACATTGCTTGCAGTCAATTTTGAAACATCTTTCTCAATTGTTAGTTTTTTTTTACATCAAGTCCAAGCATCGCAGTCAAGCAAGTCGTTTCAAGAAGCAATCTAACAGAAAGAGTGTATCTCAATTCGCTTTCAGCACTTGAAAACACCTGCATATATCTAATCAAATCTTTTTCAACAAACTTTTCTGCTTGAGATTGATAAATCTCAAACAAATCGTCTGTCAAATTCAAAATTTCGTTTGCGTTTTTGCAAGACTTGCACACCAGCAAATTTCTGGAATGTTTTGACAAATCCTTTGCAAACACTGCCAAGTTCTTGCCTTCTTTTTCCATATTGTCAATCATTGCCAAAATTTGACCAACATCTTTCTCTTGAATTTTGTCAAAAAAGTTGATTACAAGTTCGTGGTCAGTCGTTCCAAGAACACTCAAGGTTTTTTCTTTTGAAATTTCTCCTTGACAATATGCCGCAATTGAGTCTGCAATTGAAAGCGTGTCTCTCACACTTCCCTCACCGGCACTTGCAATGATTTTCAAACTTTCTTCATCATACTTAATTCCTTCCTTGTCAAACACCTTCGCCAAATGTTTAACAAGAGCATCAGTTCCAACCAATCTAAAATCAAATCTTATACAACGAGAGAGGATTGTTTGTGGAAGTTTGTGAACTTCAGTAGTTGCCAACACAAAAACAACATAAGAAGGAGGTTCTTCCAATGTTTTCAAGAGTGCATTAAAAGCACTGTCTGAAAGCATATGAACTTCGTCAATGATATAAACTTTATATTTTGCACCAACAGGCATAAACTTAACTTTTTCACGAATCTGCCTAATGTCGTCAACTTTGTTGTTTGATGCAGCGTCAATTTCAATGATATTGATATCGTTTTCCTGCTCAAGTCTTAAGCAGTTTTCGCATTTTCCACATGCCGAACCGCCAACATTGTCAAGACAATTAACTGCTTTTGCAAAAATCTTTGCAATTGAAGTTTTGCCTGTTCCACGACTTCCCGTAAAAAGATATGCGTGTCCAATTTGATTGTTTACAATTTGATTTTGCAGTGTTTTTGTAATATGTTCCTGCCCAATCACTTCTTCAAATGTTTTTGGTCGATATTTTCTGTATAGTGCTATATGGTTCATTCTTTCTCCAAAAATTAGTAATTTTCTCTGCAGATGGCAGAAAATCCATCAACATCAAGGCACGCACCACCAATTAATGCGCCGTTGATTTGGTCGATTGAAATAATCTTTTTATAGTTGCTCAAGTTTATGCTTCCGCCGTAAACAACATTGATGTTTTTTCCCGCTTTTTCAGAATAAAGGTTTTCAATTTCTTTTCTGATAAGCTCAACCATTTTTTGAATGTCTTTTGGTGTCGCAACCTTTCCTGTTCCAACCGCCCAAATTGGTTCGTAGGCAATCACAACACTGTCAAGTTCGTTTTCATAAATACCCTTCAAAACATCATCAAGTTGTTTTTTAACAAAAGCACTCGCTTGTTTGTTTTGTCTTGTTTGCAAAGTTTCTCCAACACAAATTACAACTTTAAGTCCGTTTGCAAGTGCTGTTTTAATTTTTTTGTTGACAAGTCTGTCAGTTTCTCTAAACTTTGCCCTTCTTTCACTGTGCCCAATGATTGTGTAAGTCGCCCCAAGGTCTTTTATCATTTCTGCACTGATTTCGCCTGTAAAGGCCCCCTTAATTTCTTCACTTATGTTTTGTGCACCAAATTCAACCACGCTTTCGGTTAAAATCTCTTTCGCCGTTTCCAAGTGTGTATATGGAACGCAAACAATAACATCATTTTTTGTTCCTTTAGTTTTTGTTGCCAAAGTCATTGCGTAAGATTTAAATTCGCTTGGCTTTGTGTTCATTTTGAAATTGCCAATAATGATTTTTTCCATTTCTTCTCCTTAAACTTTTGCTATAGACTTTTCAATTTCTTAAAGCGTGTCAATAACTTCAATTGCTGGCAAAATTTTGCCTTCCATAAGTTTCAAACTTGCACCACCACCTGTTGAAAGATGGTTAATTTTTTCAGCAACCCCACTCGCGTTGACAGCACTTACACTGTCTCCGCCTCCGACAATTGAATATGCCCCACTTTTTGCAACTGCTTTTGCAATTTTCATTGTTCCTTTTTTGAATCTGGCATCTTCATATTTCCCAAGAGGCCCATTCCAAACAATTTGTTTTGCTTTCATAATTTTTTCAGTGAAAAGTGCGATTGTTTTTGGTCCAATGTCAAACCCAGCCATACCTTTTTCAAGTGCGACAGTTTTAACCGCCTTGTCTTTTTCCTTAATGTATGCAATGTGGTCAACTGGGAGCAAAATTTCAATTCCCTTTTCTTTTGCTGTTTCTAAAACCTTTTTCGCTTCATCAATTTGGTCAAGAGAAACAATTGAATTTCCAATGTTCTTTCCTTGCGCTTGCAAGAATGTATATGCCATTCCCCCACCGATGATAATTGCATCTGCTTTGTCCATAACATTGTTGATAAGTTTGAGTTTATCTGCAACTTTCGCCCCACCAAAGATGGCAACAAAAGGGTGTTGTGTGCTTTGGAAAGCCTTGTCAAAAACTTTCAATTCCTTTTCAATCAAGAAACCAATTGCACTTGGCATTTTAAGGGCAACGCCATAGTTTGATGCGTGCTTTCTGTGAGTTACTCCAAAGGCATCGTCAACATAAATGTCTGCAAGAGCAGAAAGTTGTGCAACAAATTCAGCATCATTTTCTTCCTCGCCTTTTTTGAAACGAAGATTTTCAAGAACCAAGATTTCTCCATCGCCAAGTTTTTCAACTGCCGCAGTAACTTCTGGTCCAACAACCTTTGGACAGAATTTTACTTTGTTTGGGAAATATTTCATCAAAAAGACTGCAACAGGAAACAAAGATAAATATTTATCATAACCATTTGGCCTGCCAAGATGAGAGCAAACAATAAGCTTTGCCTTTCTTTTGAGAAGGTAAGAAATTGTTGGCATTGCACTTATAATTCTTGTTGCATCTAAAATGTCCCCATAATTGTCAAGAGGAACATTAAAATCGCAACGAAGCAAAATTCGTTTCCCTTCGATGTTTTTCAAATCTCTTATAGTTCTTTTCATACCAACTTCTTCCTTTTTCTTATTTTTTTGCCACTACTTTCGTAAATATAGTTTACAACATTTGAAAGATAATTCAAAACAATTTATTAAAAATTTTGAATTTGAGCATTAAAAACTTGCTTAAGCACATTTAAACATTCGTCAATATCTTGGCAGGTTGCAAGTTTCAACCTAACATTTGCCGACATTGGAAAATCGCTAGCATACCATAAGAAGTGTTTTCTAATATAAAGTTTAAGCCAATCTTCTTCAAAATGTTCTCTTAAGAGAGAAATATGCTTTTCCACCACCGAAAATTTGTCAATTTTCATTTCTCTGTTTTTAAGTTCAGCAAACAACCAAGGTTTTCCCGTTGCACCACGACCAATCATAACTCCATCAACTCCGGTTTGCAACATTTTTTCATAACTTTGTCTATCTACAACATCACCATTGCCAATGACAGGAATTGAAAGTTTTGCTTTAAGCGAAGCAATTGCATCTAGGTCTGCCCGTCCGCTATAACCCTGTTCAACCGTTCTTGCGTGGAATGTTACAAAATCGGCACCAGACTCTTGGCACATTCTGCCAAACTCAACATAATTTTCAGAACTTTTTCCTTTTCTAAACTTCACTGAAAGAGGTTTGTCCGAAACCTGTTTGCAGGCGGAAATAATCTTGCTTGCAAGTGGAAGGTTATCCATAAGAGCACTGCCTTCTCCGTTCTTCACAATCTTTGGTGCAGGGCACCCCATATTTATGTCAAACATATCAAATTTTTCAAGGAGCGAAGATTTAATCGCTTCTTGCATAAAACTTTCCTCATGCCCGAAAATTTGTGCTATCTTAATTTTTTCTTCTTCAGTTGTCAAAGTTAGAAACTTCGTTTTTTGTGGGTTGTGTGCCATTGCTCTTGCCGACAGCATTTCCGTAACCGTTGCATCTGCACCAAAAGAAGAGGCAATCGCACGAAAGCCCACATCTGTAACCCCAGCCATTGGGGCAAGAAACAAAGGATTATTTGAAAAATCTAAGTCGTTTATTTTCATTTTTTAATTTTATCACAAAACAAAATTAAGACAAAACAAAAAAAGCAAGTTTCATCTAAAACTTGCCTAAACTTTTCTTTTCTCAATTGTTTACAGCATATTTGAAATTCTTATATCCCTTAAATGCAATTAATTTCTTAGCCTTACAAACATAATAGCGTTTGGTCTGCGGATTTAGAAATTTTCGTTCCGCCTTCTCTTGCATTGAAAATTTGCCAAAATTTCTCAAGTTTATAGGTTCTCCTTTTGAGCAAACCTCCAAAATCAATGCTTTAAATTCATTTAAAAACAAATCACATTTGTTCTTTGGTAAATTTGTCTTTTTAGACATTAAAGCAACAAGTTCCGTCTTATTCATAAATAATTACCTCCAACAAGATTTTGAACAAAACCGCAAGCATTTAAACATTAACTTTCAATCCCTTTCGCTTTTTTCTCGTTAAAAATTCCACAAAAACAGGAATCGTAAAAACCACATAAACAACAACCCCAAGTGCAACAGCCAGAATCAAATTTAAAAAGCTGGAAAAATAGTTGGAATTTATAAATGTATAAACGACAAAGAACATACACATTGTCGCAAAAATTAACATAAATAAGTATGAAAAGGACATAGTTAGTGGCACTGTTTTTTTTAGTTTGACAAGTGCAAGCAAACATACAACACTAGACAAAGACAAGTTTCCAAGAACAAGTGCGAAAATATTTATTTGCGGAACTGCTGAAAGAAAAAAAGAAATGTTTGCTTTCAAAATTCCACCCATCAAGGTTATGAGCATAGCAAATCGGAATTGCCCATTTGCTTGCAAAAGCATAAGAAAAAATTGCATAAGCGAAGTAAAAACAATCGAAAATGCACCAAAAAACATCAACGAAAATGCAACATTTAAAATCTGTCCATTCATATCTGCATAAACCAGTTCAAACACCTGCTTACAAACCGCCACAACTCCAAATGTTGTCGGCAAAAGCAAAAACAACAGCATTTTAAGTCCTTTTTCAATCATTTGCTTCCCCGCAAGCCCTTTTGAAATCATAAATGACAAGTTCGGCAACAGTGCGGTAGTAACCGCCATTGAAATGATAAGAGGGAAGTTTAGAATTGCTCCAACAATTCCAGTTTGCAATCCAAAAAGTTTTGTTGCAAATCCATTAGCAAACCCAGCAACTGCCAACCTTGGAATGATAAATAATCCTTCAAAAGCACTCACAAGTGGCAAAATTGAGGCGGAAATTGTCAACGGAATGTTTGCCGATAAAAACTCTTTCCTTGCGAACTTCACTTCTTGCAAGGTTTTAAGTTGAAAAAATTCTCTTGACTTTGAAACAAAGACCAAAAACAAAAAAATTACAGTTACAACTTCACTTAAGGCAATTCCTAAAAAAGCCCCAAAGACCCCATTGAAAACACCCATATTTGAAAAATAAAATGCAAACACAAGACCAAAAACAAACTTAAACACCTGTTCAAAAATTTGGCTTATTGCGGTTGGAAGCATATTAGAATAACCCTGAAAAAAACCTCTAAACCCCGCCACAACAGCACCTATTGGGAGCAAAAAAACAAACAGGGAATAACTTTGACTATGTTCAATTCCTTGCAACTGCGAAATGCGTTTGCCAAAGAGCAAAAATAACAAACCAATCAAAATGCCAACACACCCCGAAACAAACAGGGAATATTTTAAATAATAACCAATCGTATTTCTCTGACCTCTTGCTCTCGCGGCAGAAATAAGTTTTGAAAGAGAGGTCGCAATTCCCCCAGAAGTAAGAACAAGTGCAAAAGAATAAAGCGACATAACAAGTTGAAAAACACCAATTCCTTCAATTCCCAAAAGATTTGTAAGTGGCAGTCTAAAAAGGGCACCCAAACTTTTACAAACAACCCCGCTTATCAACAATACAATTGCACTGAAACCTAATTTGTGATTAATTCCTCTTTTCATAATTTCCCCGTTCAAATTTGCTTAAATCTTAATGATATCTTGCAAAAATTAAGTGTAAATATGCAAAAATTTTAAAAAAGGGTATTTACAAATCCAAAATTTCGTGTTATACTATTGACAACTATCGAAACAAAAGGAGAAATTCTATGTTTTCAAGCAAATATATTACCAGAGACGAAGTTAACAAGACGATAACAATCCAAGATGTTAGTGCAACAGACATTCTTGATATTAGCAGTTTCTTGCAAATAAGAAAAGATGTTGCTTTCTTAATGAAAAATGGAGAAGAAGAAAGTCCTGCAAGGTTTTACAGTCAACAACTTTTTGCAGACAGTTCTTTTGAAGAATTTTTAAACTATAAAGAACAACTTGCACTCCAACTCAAATTTTTAGTTCGCAAACTCAAGGCGTCAAACTTGCCTATTACATTGCCAGACACAGAACATTTCTTTACATCTTTTGCTGAAATCAAAGCAAAGGGCTTAAGTGGAAAAGATTTCAATATGGCAATGAAAAAAGAGGCAGAAACATTCAAAAATGCAATGGCAGTTTCAATCAACAAAAACAACTACACTGCAAAAATCAACAAAATTAAAGTTGATGAAGGCAGAGATAAACAATAAAAAAACAAAACCACCAAAAATATGGTGGATTTATTTTTTCTCAACTTCCACAAAAAAAGACCTCACTTTTGAGGTCTTTTTATAACTCTCTTGATTTATCTTTTTTCTCTTTTCTTTTTTCTTCCTCATCAAACTTTTGGTCATCAACACCAAACAAGTCCTCTGCAGTTTCATCTAACACATCATCTAAAAGTTCTTCGTCTTCCTTCGTTTCTTTTTGACTTTCGGCCTTGACAGCATCTTCGTTGTTTTTGTCTTTTTCGATTTCATCAAGAGATGTGTTCTCGAAATTCAAATCCTCAAAATCTTCGTTTGTTCTGTAGTTTTTCTTTTCATCAGCAACTTCATCAAGCAGGTCATCCAAATAGTCTTCCACTTCCTCCTGTTTTGGAGGTTTTGGAGGCCTTGGTTTTTCTATAATTATAGGAACGAACTTTGGGTTTTTCTCTTGCGTTTTGTTTTTATTTGGGTCATCTTTTGGCTTCTTATCTCCATTTCCACTTTCCTTGCCACCGCTTGAAAAATTGAATTTTGGAATTGAATAGCCCCCAACATTCATTTTTCCAAACCCCTTTTTGGGGTCAAAAATGAATGGTTTGAAGCTTGCTCCACCTTTTGATTTTGGTTTTCCTTTTTTCTTTGCAGGTTCTTTGGCTTTTTCTTTTTTCTTGTCATCTTCCTTTTTTATATCTTTGCCAGCAGCATCAATAACCGCAGGAGCATTGCGATTGTTTACCTTATTGAGAGGTTCTACATATTCCTTCAAAATTGAAGCCCCCTCTGGAGTTTTTGCAATGTTAGTTAAGGCGTTGTTCTTTATAATCACACTATCCAAAACTTGTTTGAGTTTCGTATAATTTTGCATAAGAAGCGGGTCTTTCGCAAGCAACTTCTCCACAAGCAATTTATATTCTTGCTTTATCTTAAGGCCAAGTTCTCCAAAGCCTTCTAAAAACTTGAGCATACGCACAAGATAGATTTGTGCAAGAACCTCTGTAAGTTCCAAACTAAACAAAAATTCTTCTTCTCTTTTCTTTAAGTAGTCGTGCAGGAAGTCATTTTTTTCATAAACTTCCTCGTCAAAATAAACTTTCCACAACCTATAGACTTCTTCATTGTAAGTTGGAGAATAGATTGCCAAGTGTTTGTCCAGAACAGTGATGTGTTTTTTGTCTTCTTCCAATCCGTGTTCAATTTCAAAGAAACTCAACACTGATGAGCAATAACTTTCAGTAATGTCAAACTCAATTTTAAACCTCAAAATATATGGCCCTAAAATTGCATTTGCATAAGCAACATTGCCACTCTTCTCTTGAAATTTCTTTGGAACCGCTTTTAATTCCTTCAGAAATTTTTCGTCTGTCAAAGCATACTTTCCGTCAGCGGAAAAATTTCCAAGTAAAAGGTTTTTTTGCTTGGTTTGAAATCTCAATAGGTCAAGATATTCTTTGCTTAACTTTTCGCCATCTATGCTTTCAGCACTTTTTGCTTGAGATTCAACTTTTTGCTTGTCGTTCTGTGCTGCAACATAACTTTGTGGTTTTTTTCCTCTTTTTCTCATACAAACATTATACAACAAATAAAGTCTGTTTGCAACATTTTTTTTCTTATCTGTTTCTTATATTTTTCTATTTTTTTAAAAAAGTTACACAAAGCGGCTTTTCCTTAATTTCGTTGACCGTAATGCCATTGGCAACACACTTACCTCCGTCATTAAAAAGACATTCCGCCTTGCAATCTATATGAATTGTCGCACTATCTCTTTGTGGTGCATATTTAGGCGGTTCATCTGAAAAGATTTTTTGCGTTTTGTCAACTTCTGGTTTGTCCGTTTTTTCAAATTGCCTGCACTCACAGGAATCCTTTATTGTTATCCCCTTCGCCTTGCAAGTATATTTATCATTAAATTTACAGGTGGTTTTTCTACATCTAATGTCCATACAAATTCCCCTTCTGCATAAATTTATTGCCAACCGTTGACTTTTTTAGACCTTTTGTTGTAAACTTTTAACATAAAGGAGTTAATTATGAAGGTAGTATTGCTTAAAGATGTAAAAGGAACAGGAAAAAAAGGTGAAATAAAAGAAGTTGCAGATGGTTTTGCAAAAAACTTTCTTCTTAAAAATGGTTCAGCAAAAATCGCTGACAACACAGCAATAAATGAAAATCAAAGAATGTCTGAAGCTTCAAAATTTCACAAACAACAAGAAATTTTGGCAGCAAAAGAATTG
>JAGBBH010000045.1 GCA_017938505.1 Clostridia bacterium
AATTGCAGTTCTCTGACAAGTGTAACAATAGAAGCCACCACACCACCAACATTGACAAATACTACATTCAACAATACTAATAATTGCCCAATTTATGTTCCGGCAGAAAGTGTTGACGCATATAAGCAAGCCACCAATTGGTCGTCACTGGCTGACAGAATACAGCCCATAGTGGTAACTGAATAAAAATAAATTGAAAATAAAATATTAAAACTATATTAAAAATGACAGTAGATAAAAACAATTCAAAACATATTATCGCAGACGAAGGTAAGGTATTCCAAAAAAAATCAGATGGTTTCATCTATGGAAAAGAAATATATCTTGGTTATACCTATTATATAGGTGGAAAGAAACTTGACGAGCCACACTTGGAAGTTGTCGAGGACTTTGAAGAGATTGATGCACCACAAGAAGAAAAATAATATATCAATTTCTACATATTACATTTTTAACAAATTTGGCAATAAAACGAATTTATTGCCATTTTTTGTTTTTAATCTTTATAATTAAAGAATTTAATAAACATTTATTTGTACAAATAATGAAGCGAATTATAACTGGTGAGAATTATCTCCAATTACAAGAAATAAATGACAACGGAGAGTATAACCTTCAAAAGGGTTTTGCTCTTGCAGGTCTTACATACAAGATAGAAAACAAGAACATCAAGTTCTATCTCAAAGAGGATTATTTCTACAAAAATGCTGTATGGAGTGCTGACATTCCTCTGAATATTAATGGTGTTGAATATGATATTGACGAGATTGCAGAAGCTATGGGCAAACTATTTGACCCATCAAACATTGGTGTTAAATCCGTTAATGGTATGCAAGGTGAAGTTACACTTACAGCAAGTGATGTAAATGCCTATAACAAGGCACAGATTGATAATCTCATTGAACAAGAGGCAACAGCCAGGCAGAATGGTGATAATACCTTACAGACAAATTTGACAAATGAAGTAACAAGAGCAACTGGTGTTGAAAATGGATTACAGTCACAAATTGATGGCTTAAAAGATAAGGACATAGACTTGCAACAACAAATAACAGATTTGTCGGAAGCATCTGGTAATAAATTTGATACTGTTGACGAGGAAATAACAAATATCAAACAGGATATCACTAATATTAATGATGAGATAACACAACTTGGTGATACACTTAATCAACATACAACCTCAATAACAAACATCGAGGGTGATATTCAAACAATAAATAATAATATTGATGCAATTGAAACAAGAGTTGAGGCACTTGAAACTGACAATACGACAAACAAGGCAGATATTCAAACATTGAAAGATGAAGTGTCCGCATTGAAACAAAGGGTAAGTGACTTGGAAACGGCAGCAAGAAACCATCTTGTTGCTTCAAATATAAAATCAGGTACAAATATAAGGGTTGATGTTAATGGAAATGATGTGACAATCAATACAACAGGCATTGCTACATCTGATTCTTTGCAAGCACTTGAACAACAAGTGAACACAAATACAAACAATATTGCAAATGAAATCACAAACCGCACAAATGCAGATAATTCAATTCTGACAACTTTATCTGGTAAGGCTGAACAATCTTCACTCGACAATGTTAAAGCCCAATCTGAAGCAAATAAAACTGCAATTGAGGGTATTCAAGAGGAACTTGCATCAAAGGAACACTTCAAAGGTTATTTTGCAACAAATTCCGAAATACAATCATTAAGTGGAACAACAGGTGATTTTGCATATTCAGCAGAAAGTGGAACAAAATGGGCATACAATACCTCTTGGACTAATACAAATGAAATAGTGCCTGACAAGACAGTTGAAAAGGCAACCACAAATCCTCTGATGGACGGTGTAGCAACAATAGGTTCAAGCAACAAATATGCAGCAGCAGACCACATACATCCAACAGACACTTCAAGAGCCTCACAGAGTGATTTCAGTGCATTATCACAACAGGTAAGTACAAATACCACAGCAATAGGTCAAAAAGCCAACCAGAGCGATTTAAATACCCTTTCATCAACTGTTGACGGACATACTACAAGCATTGCAACAAATGCAAGCGCAATTCAAACTGAAAAAGAAAGAGCATTGGCAGCAGAGAGTTCATTGAATGACAAAATCAACACAAAGGCAGATGCTTCAAGCCTTAACAATTATTATACAAAGTCTGAAACATATAACAAGACTGAGATAGACCAAGCGATTGCTAATGTTGACATTTCTGATGAATTGGCAAACTATTATACAAAGTCTGAAACATATAACAAGACTGAGATAGACCAAGCGATTGCTAATGTTGATATATCAGAACAATTGAATAATTATTATACAAAGACAGAAAGTGACAATAAGTTCCAGGTGAAGTTCACTGATGTTGATGATATACAATTAGTGAATGAGTTGCCTGCTGAACCTGTTGCAAGAATATTATATTTAATACCAGCACAAAACCAATGATTAAAGGAGCAGACAATATAAGCAGAAAACCATATTTAGGTTCAACTGAGATAAAACAGGCTTGGTTGGGCAATATCCTTGTTTATCCAGAAACACTATATGGTTTGAAAAAATATTCAAACCTTGGGGATATTGTTTATTATTACGATATGGGTGATGGAATACATTTTGCAACTAAATCAGTTAATGGCTATATAAATATATACCGTTATGACGAAAAATATGATGATAAATTGCTATACAGTACAACCAACACCTCTACATATATAATGCAGACGGATGGCTTTTTTTATTACAATGGTGTAGAAGAAAAAAAATTATACCGATTTGATGCTAATGATAATCTGGAAGAATGGTCAAAAACATTTGAAGAAAATATTTCTATATATGAGATGCTAAAGTTCAATGATAAATATTATGCGAGGATGACAAGTAGTAGTTCAACAGGAACATCATATTGGTATCCGATTTCATTGGACTTTGAAAACAAAATAATTTCAAGGACAAATAAAACCACAACAATCAGCAGTTTTTTGATTGCAGATGATAAAGTATATTGGGACAGATGTCTAAATGAGAACAATAGGACAATCCGTTTTTATCGTGATGGACTTGGTGTGTTTACAGCCAATTCTGTAAAAATTTCTTCTGTTCTTAAAAGCAGTTTAGGTACATATTTAGGTTGGTCTTGGGTCGGACGTTTGAATAATGGGTATTATGGAGTGGGAGAAATTTCTATTGGAACAGGTTCACCTGCATTATACACAATAGATGTTGCTAAAACAACTTGGACAAGGGTTTCATTAAAAGATATAAGTGAATATGTAAGTTATGGTGCAATTTGGCAAAAAATTAAAATAAACAATGAGGAAATGTTATATATTACTTGTCTAAGTTCCAAATTATCTAACTATACATATCTTCCCGGTGTAAGTTATCTTTTAAGAATTGTTGATGGACAACCTGTTATCAAAAAATATGAAAATAATCCATATATGGCAATTTCACAGTTTGCTGACAATAATCTCTTTATTGCAAGTGGTTTTAGTAATTCAAGTACAATATACAAAACATATGTTGTGAAATTTGACGAAAATTTTAATTTTGTTTTGGTCGATGACGTTGATGAATATACTTCATCCACATATACAGATAACAGTTTATTACCAGTATGGAAATTTAAAAATAAGGCTTACCTTTTTGGAAGACCATTTAAATATATTAACGAGGAATGAATAATTTGACAATAGATAAATCAAAGGCAATAACCCAACGCAATTATGCTGTTGAGTTACCTTACATAGATATAAAACAGAGGGCAAGAAGCAAGCAGTGGGTAAATTTTGACCGTGACAACCTCTATCCTGCAAGGGTGTACAATATGTACAAGGAAAGTCCTCTACAATCGGCAATTATCAACAACCAAGTAAAATACACCTATGGTGCAGGTCTTGCTGACTATGATGCTTCTATCTTCACGCCAAACCTGATGGAACGTTGGGAAGATTTAATCAAGAAATGCATACAGGATTATTGTATATTCCAAGCCTTTGCAATCCAAATAATACCAAATGAAAGTATGTCCAAATATAGTTTCTATCACATACCAGTGAATCAAGTAAGACTTGGGGCATATAATGAGGAAAATGTAATTGAATATGCCTATCTTGCAACCGATTGGTCACAAGTGAATAACAAGAACGTTGTTGAAATTAAGATGTGGGGAACAGAACAGCCACAAGCAGGTGAACGATATTTATGGTACTGCAAACCATATGACCCTGATGAACTCTTCTATGCAATACCTAAATGGATGAGTTGTGCCAATTGGGTTCTTGCAGACATTGCTTTGAGTAAATATTATCTGAATTATATCAAAAATAATTTCAGTGCAAACTTATCAATTGCTTATCCAAATGAACCAGATGATGATAAGAAACAAGAGATATATGATATGTTGAATGCATCATTTGCAGGTGAGGATAATGCAGGTTCAATATTGCTTTTGTTTGGTGAGAATGGTGTATTGCCTACAACATCTTCAATTGAGAGCAAGGATGCAGACCTATATCAGAATGTATGTGATACAGTGTTAAAGTACATAGTCTCAGGTAACCGATTAATCAGTCCAATACTTGCAGGTCTTGCAACATCAAGTGGTTTTTCTTCAAAATCAGACGAGATTATCGCAGCATACACACTCTATAAGTTGACAGTGATTGACGAGATAAGGGATTTTGTGCTAAATAAAATCAACACACTTTTGCAGTTGAACGGCTACCCAAGATGTCTTGTTCTTCAAGATTATAACTTTGCAAAAGAATTTGAGGGTTCAACCGCTATGAATGACGAAAAAGAAAAAGAACAAACCAATACAGATGAGGATGCAGCAAACGCAGATGAACAAATAACAGAACAAAACAAGGAAGGAGGCAAGGTATGAAAAAATTAAATGAAGTATTTTTAATCAACGAGGAACTTTTGAAGCAATTTTCGAATATGTCCAGAAATGTAGGTGTTGATAAAATTCTACCTTATATAAACTTGGCGCAGCCTTTTTATATAACCCCTATCCTTGGTGAACCTCTTGTTGAAGAACTGCAAGAGCAGATTTCAGCCAATACACTCACAGAGTTAAATAAAGCGTTAATATTAAAGTGTGCACCTGCATTAGCACTCTGGGTTGACTTTTTGAGTGCAAGAAGTCTTGCATATACTGTTACTCAAAAGGGGATAACTTGCGAATCATCGGAGAACTCAAAAAGTCTTGACAAAGAAGAACTTGCATACTTCATCGGTTCAATAAGGGAAAGCGCAGAGCAAGCAACCGAACTTTTAATAAAATATCTTTGTAAGTGCAGAGATAACTATCCTCGATGGAAACCAGAAAAAGAATGCCAATGTTCGAAGTATATTCCTGAAAGTGAGGGCAGCACTGAAAATCATTTCAAATCTGTTATATATTTCCCAAGCGGAAGACCGAATAAATGTGGAAAGTGTGGTCATTAGGCTACACTTTCTTCTTTATATCTCCATATGAAACCATTATGTTTTTTTCTTTTTCCATTACAACAGTTTGATATTTCAGATTGTATGGAATTTGTTTCTTTTGCTGCTATTCCAGAATTTTCATATATTGCAATTAAATTACCATCAAGTGAATATTGATATACTGTTTTACTTCTCCAATTGCCACTACCAGTTCTTGATATAGACATTTTCTTTTTTGTTTCATCAGAAAGTTTTTTACCTTTTTCTCTTTCTGAACATTTCTTCCTATATTCTTCTGACCTAACAGTTTTTAACATTTTATCTTTTGTAATTGGATTATTGCAATTATCCTTATGTGAACACCATCGAAGGTTATCAACTCTATTATCAGTCTTAATACCATTGATATGGTCAATGTCTGTATAACCTTTTGGATTTGGTAATTCGTTTTCAGCAATAATTCTGTGTACTTTTTTTGATTTATTTTTACCATTAACCCTAAATATGACTTGTGGATAACCACTTGAATCAAAATATTCACCTAATATATAATCCTCTCTATGTCCACCTCTTCTTCCACCAACACTCATTATTTTACCACTAAAAGGATTATATTTATAATATCCTTCGTAACCTTTGATATCTTTCCAAATTTCTTCCATAACATTTTATACTTTTTACATTATTTCCTTATTTTCAAATATAATTCAAATTCATCAATTAACAAAAATAATGGAGTAATATTCATCACGAACCTTACTCCACATTTAACATAAATAATAAAATTAAATAATATAGCTATCTTAAAAACAATTATTGAAATTCTTTTACATCCAAGTCTTTTGCAAACTGTTTTAACAGTGTATTCAATTTATCAAGACTATCTTCATTATCATCACCATTCTCATCCATATTCTCAGTCGGTGGATATAACATATTAAGTATCGTTTTTCTTAAATGAAATGAGAACCAACCCCATACAGACAACATCAATATAAATGATACCGCAACTAATAACAACGCATACCAAGCGTTAAATGATATAAATGCAACCATTCCACCCAACATAATGAGGATATATACACAATAAATGAAATCTGCCATAATCCATTCAATTTGTCTCTTTGTGTTTTTACTGCTTGTTGCATTAATAAAAATACTAATTAATTTTTCCAACATCTGATTTATTTTTTTAATTTCCTTTTATATATAAATATCATCAAAAAACGAAAAGTTTTCAATTTTTAAGAAAAATATTAAAAAATATTTCATATAAAGATATTTTTTTATACCTTTGCGACAAAAATATTAAAACTATGTGGCAGATTACACTTAAAGACGGAACAATTATCTCAGGTAACAGAGAAGAAGTAGCAAAGCAACTCAACTTTATGGGTGATGTATATGATGATGAAGTATGGGATGAGTTTTGCTCCAATTATACTGTTAAATGGATTGAAGATAAGAATTAATTCATTTTTCTGATTGTTTATAAAAAATAAAATCCACCTATTTCAATAAACGGGTGGATTTTTTATATAAAATAAATTAAATTTCTCTAAATGTTACCTGTGGTTCTTTGTACTTTTCACACAAACCATTAATCCACCCCATTCTGATACCTTGTGCCATTTCCTCTGTAATGTCATAAAATACATTTGCACACTTTAATTCAATTTCCTTACCATTGCTTGTAAAAGCCTTAAATTTATAATTTTTCTTTTCCATTTTCTTATTATATTTTTTATTGTTACACATATTGTTTTTCATTTCGTTTGCAAAGATATATCAAAAAATTGGAATAAACAAATAAATTACCTTAAAAATAGTTAAAACACTTGCATATATCAAATTTTTTTATATGCCAGTGAAAAATATATTCAAATATTTGGAACTTTTTCATTTTTGCACTATATTTATATATAAAGGTTGAGACATTGCAAGGTCTTTGTTGGGGGTATTTTTTTCATAGTCTTTACACCCCCAACTTAACAACCTTAAAAAAGAAGACTATGAATTGAATATAATTTTTTAAAAGACTATGAAATGTTTAATTTTAATTTACAGAACAAGGCATTTGAAGAACTAAATGCAGAACAATTTAAACTTGTATATTTTTTAAATAACACTATTTCTATGGTCAATAAGACCAACAACACCCAAAACAATAATACAATTGAAATGTATAATGGATATATGATGGACAAGTTGGGTCTGTCAGAAAGACAAGTGCAGAGACTTATTAAGAGGCTTGAACAATTGGAATATATAACAGTTAAAAGAGCAACAAGGAAAAACCAACCCAATATCATAACCCTTATCTTTGAGGAAAACAACGCAACAGATTGCACACTTTCTCAAAACAACGACATAAATGACGCAATAAACTGCGACATAAACTGCGACAAAAATGTCACCC
>JAGBBH010000046.1 GCA_017938505.1 Clostridia bacterium
CCAATCCCATATCTTCATAAAATCCACTGGTCATAAAATATTCTCCAAATACCAATTTCCCTTTAGTATCAATATAAGACCATTTATCGTTATCCAACTGTACAGTTGCAAAACCATTAGTAAATTGACGCCCATATTTAAATGACTTTCCGATATCTTTGCCAGTTTTATCTACATATGTTCTGCGATTATCCATTGTTCCCACCAAAAACATTCCATCATAAAACTGATTATCCAAGCCTCTTATTAATTTATATTTCTTTGAAACTTTTTTGCCATCAGTGTTTATAAAATAATAGCCATCAGAGTAATAATCAGAAACGAATGCTAAACCATTTTGGAAATTACTTCCCAATGATAATCCAGTTAATCCCATATTGCACTCATTGCCTTTCTTATCGATAAAAACTCCACCCATTCCATTTCCTTCATTATAAACACAAAAAGCAAATCCTTCATAAAAATCTCCAACACTAATATATCTATCAAATTCTAAAATACCAACAATTTCGAATTTTTTATTAATAATAGCATATTCTGGTACACTTTTTCTACTTCCGTCCCAATCTATTATATTTCTATGGTGGGTGACAACTATGGCAACATCGTCGCTAAAACTTTTTGCATAATCAAACTGTCCGTGTTCATATCCTTTGGTGTCAACATATGTATATTTCCCAGAAAAATCTTGTGTCACAGCAAATCCCTCTGCACTAAAATTGTATAACTGTTTTTTAGAAATATTCATTTCATTACCATCGGTATCTATGAAGGTCATACTGCCATCATCTCGCATAACTCTCGCAAAACCATTCACGAATGGATATGCTTTATTATATGGTTTAAAAACAGCTTCTAAATTTTTATTTAAATATTGTAGCCCAGATTTATCTTCGTAAAGTTGTACTCTAGAAAATCCATTAATGAAAGAATCATACATGTCATTTTTAAAAGTAACATTAGTATAATTTTTCCCTTGCCTATCAATAAACCCCCAAGTTCCATCTTCAAATCTTACTTTTGCTAAACCATCAGAAAACCCTATGCAATCTTTAAATTTTCTTGCATATTTTAATGGAATGTTCATGTTATCTTCTCCTTTTATAGTTCATTACAACAATTTCAGTTATATCGCCACGCTTACTTGCTTGGCAATTTATCATTCTTTTTGCGAATACTCTTTCTATTTCAAAACCTGTATATATATCATCAAAAAAATTATCTTCTTCGTTAGTATTTTTGGGGTCAGAGTTTGATAGCATTAACAAACATTTTTTGTTATCTAATGTTTTATAATTCTCTGCAAGTTTTATTTGGTCTTTATCATCAAAGCCAGATTTATCATAACTTACAAATGAATTATTTTCTATAAGTGGTCTATATGGTGGGTCAAAATACACAAATGTGCGATTATCTGCCTTTTCTAAAACTTGTTCATAACTACCAAAACTTATTTCAACCTTTTGCAGTAGGTTAGAACACAACCTCAAATTTTCTTTATCACAAATTAATGGGTTCTTATATTTACCATGTGGCACATTGAACTTCCCATCTTTATTAACTCTGTAAAGTCCATTAAAGCAAGTTTTATTTAAGAATATAAAATCTGCACATTTTTCGTAATCTAAGTGTCCGTTTAAGTGAATTTCATTGTACCTATCTCTGACTTTGTAAAAATAATTAGTTCTATCTTCACTAGTTAAATATTCTTTTTCTAAAACATCTAATTGTTTTATAACTTCTTCAACATCTGCTTTAATACAACGATAGCAGTTAATAAGTTCTTTGTTAATATCATTTATATATGCTTTGTTAATTTCGTAGTTTTGTAAAACATTAAAAAGAACCGCACCACCACCAACAAATGGTTCAATATATGCTTCAATTTTTCCTTCAATAAGCTCTTGCGGGTACAATTCTTCAAATTTGTTCAAAAGTTGACCTTTGCCACCAGCCCACTTTAAGAAGGGTTTTGCAATTCCTTTACACATTTTGATTCTCCTTAATAATTTCCATGATTTCAGAAATATCGCAATTAAGCACTTTGCATATTCTTAAAAGTACATCTAAACTAACTTGTTCATTCTTTCCAAGTTTTGCAAGAGTAGAAGTGCCAATGTCTGCTTTCATCCTTAAATCTGTTTTTGTCATATTTTTATCAATTAATTGTTTCCATAATTTGTTATATGAAATACTCATTTTCAACACCTCAATTTTAATACAATAATAGTATAATTAAAAAATTTTAAAAAGGCAACAAAATATTCGCATTTTGAAATATTTTATCTTATCTATAGTATTTTTAGTTAAAATAAAAGACATTTTATCAAAGAATGATAAAATGTCTTGTTTGCATTGGTTTTGTTATATATGATAACCCAATGATTCAAGATTAACGAGCATAAAATACAAAATTGCAACTCGGAACGACACACCTTCTTTTTCCATTATTAAATTAACAAGCCTTTCCTTGTCTTTGCTAAGTTTAATTTCAACAATTGGGTTTTCTAATTTTTCTCGTTCTGCATTTGGGTTGTCATGCCTCCACATTTGTAATGCGGCCCCAATATATCCAGTTTCAATAATTCGTATACAGTTTTTTTGAGTAATTGAAGACAATATAGCTTTTGCAGAGCTCAAGTTTTTCTTTTTCATTATTTTAACAAGCATATCTTGAGGATCTATGGCATCTTTAAAATTAATTTTTATAGCTGGTCGGTTATAATGGCTTGTTGATTGCTTTTCTAGAAATACCCGTTTGAAAACTTCCAACTTAGATTCATCATCAAAATCCTTGAGATATTCTTGTTCATAAAATTTCCAATCAGCCACAATCATACTTTCTACTATGTTTGTAAAATATCCTTGTTTTTCCTCATAATCTTCTCGATTAATTAACAAAAGTCTTCCCAACTCTAATGCTGATTCAGATGCAGTTATTAATTCATTCCACTTATAAAAACCAGAAAGTCTAGCTATTATATGTTGAGCATTCATTAAAGTAAAGGGGGAATCTTCTCCAATATGAAAGTTGTAAAGAATATCTTCAATGTCATTAAAAAAGCGAGGGAAATACTCATAAAACCCCTCGTTTTCATTGTATACTCTTGTATTGTAATCTTTAAAAAGATTTTTAGATTGTTGTTTGAAAAATTCAATGTTTGTCATAATATTTCTCCTTATAAATTACGTTTATTGTCTTTGAAATGCATCCGTAAACTTTATAGACAACAAACCTTCATAAAGATTATATTATCTTTTATGGCTGATAAAAATCTTTGCACGGATGAGCGGGCCTGCCACAAACCTCGATAATAAAATATCAAAAATTTAATTTTTTGTCAATCAAATTGAATAAATTTCTTTTGATTCTTTAAAAGAAGCTAGTTTATCTGTTAATTTGTTGCAACTTCTTGTATTAAAAAACAATGCTTTGATTTAGCCGGATTTTGTGCAACCAGACAAAGTCTAAATCGAAACATTCGGTTTAGGCTTTTCTTTTTTTAGATAAATTTTTGACTTTGCTATTGCATTTGTTTGCGTTTTGCGGTATATTAAAGAAAAGAATAAGGGGATAATATGGATCAGGAAAGAAGTGAATTATTGCAAAAATATGCAGAAGAGAAAGGTATTTCAATTGAAGAACTTGAGAAAGAACTTGACAAGCTTGATAAGAGAGGAGAACTGGGTTTTGGTTATTTAAAAAAAATCATTCCGTCTGAAATTCAAAATCAAAAAGATGCAAGGTCATTGTTTAGAATGGTGGCACAAGAAGGGAATTTTTCGGATTCTGACGAATATATTGAAACATTTCCTATTGTCCAAACATTAAAACACGGAGAGTTGGGGAGAAGGTTTTCCAACTATACTTTAACAAGAGAACGCCTGCAACGCCGTAATGTTTTGATTACTCCGGAAATGTGGCATATCCTTGTTGAAAATCCAAAAGAGTGCATATCTGGAAAATTTTTGAAAAAGTCTGTTGATTATGGAAAAGAACAAATTACATTTTCGCAACTATTTAAACTTGCAAATCTTGAGAATCTAGATGAATCAATTTCTCATAGAGAAAATTGTGATGCGTTAATTTTAAGAACAATTCAATTTGATTTTCTTAATGATTCAAAGATGTATGAGGAAGGAAGACCAATGAGATTAAATAAGTCTGAACTCCAAAAGATGTCTGCTTATTATGACAAGTTTTTAATGCTTGCTGATGAACAATATATCAACAATATATATGAAATAGCCGATAACTGTTGGGACTTTTCTATTCACGAATATTATTTGCCATACGGGTTTTCACGAGAAGGGTTGAAGAACGCTGTGCTTCTTATGAGGTATGACCATTGCAGCGACAGGCATATAAATTCCATTTTGCCAAAATATTATAATATGTCCTATTCAACTTCAGTTACACTTCCACATTTTCATTTTAATGAAGGCTTGGGGCAAGTGTATAAACTTCTTACAAAAGACGGGCAAGGAAATTTTGGCTCGGGTTTTGCAATTTCGGTGCCAGATATGATAGGATATTTAAATCAGTTAAAAGTGGCAAAGACATTGCCACAACAAGAGAGGGATTTGCTTTTAAATAATGATTTTGGAATGCCATTTTTGACTATGAGAAAACAAGGCTACGCATTGTCAGGATGGAAACACTTGCAAAGTTCTGCGACAAATATGACAATTGCAAATCTTGTTGGAGACAACCGACGAGAACTTCAACAAGCATTTAATTTTCTAAACCTTGTCAACAGGAATGAAACAACAAACCTGGAAGATTTTGGCATCATCTCAAAACACAAAAACAATGACACTGAAAGACAACGCTAAAAAAGAGAAGGGATTTTTGCTAATTATGATTAAATGGTTTTTATGGTGATGAAGTTGCTGGCACTAATCAGGCGGGCATGTATGTTGGAGGTGCTGACAATATCATTGTTTATATGAATAATTGTGTGTTTACAGGTGCGTTTTATCCATTTGTTATGAAGAAGGGGTGCTCAGGAAATAAGGTGTATGTAAGCAATTCTGTCGCAACAGAAGGATTTACAAAATACATTAGACTAGATACAACAGATAATACACTTTATATAGGAAAGGGAAATAACTTTGATATCAAAACATCATGTTACCAAGAAGGGGCTGCTGTTGAAACTGGCGAAGACTATTTGATTAATTTTGTTATAGAAGAACAAGAAGAAACTGTTTAAGAATATTTACAACAAAAGAGTGGAGGAGTGCTCCACTCTTTTTTTTGTTTATTTGGTATTGAAGTTAAAAGATGTCATTAATTTGCGGAGGTTGTTTTTTTGTGCCAAGAACTTTTGTGGCAGTGTGGACATTTCATATATCTTGTTCTGCCAATGTGCATAGCCCAAAAAGCTTGTCTGTAGGTTGGAATATATTTGTGAGAGCAGTGTTTACATTGATAAAAACCCGCCTTGATTTCAATGTGAAAACCGATGAAACAACCGATGAGGGCATTTACAACTCCAAAAACAATTAATAAAACTCTCCAAAGCGTTTGAAGTGCAGAGAGTGAGGAAATACAAGCACAAACAAGCAAGATTGCAATTGAAAACCACACAAGAAAATATTCTGTCAAAAGCAAAAATTTTGTTTGATGTTCTTGTTGCGTTTTCAAAGTGATTATGTTTTGTTCTGCGTTGGTTTTATATTCTTGTTCGCTTTCAAGTTGTTGCGCAGATAAAAGTTCGTTTGCTGTTATTCCCAGTTCTTTGCAAAGTGGCAAAATTAAAGATGTGTCAGGAAAACCTTTGCCACATTCCCATTTTGAGATTGTCTTTTCACTTATGTTGAGTTTAACTGCCAATTGCATTTGTGTAAGTTTTTTTGCTTTTCGTTGTTGTTGAATAAACTTTCCTGTTTTTATTAAATCCACAGATTTCTCCTTTTGTCAAATTCATTATATCAAATAATTTTAAAAAAAACTCAACTTAATCGTAGAGTTTTCGTTTTTTGTGATATTTTTGTTTTTGCATAATGAAAATTATTGTTGTTTTGAGGTGTCGTTTTCTTTATGCGGATTGTCATTTGATTCTTCTTGTGGAGCAGGAATGTTTTCTTGACTTTGTTCTTCAGCGGTGGGTTCTTCTTTGCTTTTTCTTTCAAATTTTTTGGAAAGGTTCAAAATGAAGTTTTCAATTTGTGGTTGAAATTTGTAAGACAAAATGAATAGAGCAAGACAGGCAAGGCCAAGAACTATCCAAAGAGCAATCCACCAACCAGAGAATGGAATGATTCCGCTGCTCAAAAAACAGGTGCAGAAGATGCCGATAGGTCTTGTGATTATGTTTGTAACAATAAAAAATTTCCAAGTCATTGTTGTTGTCCCGACAACCATACACAAAATGTCGTCAGGAAAAACAGGGAACAGCATCATAAGAAAGAAAACATATTTCCCTTGTCCGAGTTTCTGTGCCCACTTGTGATAGTCTTCTTCGCCAGCAATCCAAATGACGAGTTTGCTTCCAATTTTTCTTCCAAGAAAGAAAGAAAAAAGGCTTGCTAACATAACTGCTATAAAACTTATTCCGCAGGTTATCCATGGACCAAAGACCAAAGAACCGGCAACAGTTGTTACTGCTGCGGGAATCGGCAAAAAGGTAACTTGCAAAAATTGAATGACAAAGAAAATTGCATAACTCCAAATCCCGCCAGAGAGAATGAATTGTTGCAATTGGTCAACGCTTTTGATTTTTGCAAGTGCGCCTGTAAAGTGAAGTGGCAAGAAAATTGCTAGCACGATAAGTGCCAACACTCCAAGCACAATTGCAGTTCTTAATATTTTTGTCTTTGTTTGTTTTTTCATAGTTTTATTATATCACAAAACGCTATTTTAGCAACACGATTATAAAAAACAATCTTAAAAAAATGAAAAAACATCAAAATATGAACAAAAGAAATTAAATTTATTGACAACGCACAGATTATTGAGTATAATAAAACTATTCAAGCGGTGAAAAAGAGAGTAGTTTTGTAAACTTTGTTTCACAGAGAGGCAAGAGGGCTGAGATTTGCCAAACAAAGAAAAATGAAGGACACTTTGGAGTTTGAAAATATGTTTTAAATTGAGTGGTCAATTTTGACAAATTAGGTGGCACCGCGGACTGTTGTTGGTTCGTCCTAATGCAGAGAAATGCATTAGGATTTTTTTATTTTAAAAGGAGTTTATTATGACAAAAATTGGAGAAATTAAACCAGGGAAAGTTGAAATTCAAGGTTGGATTGAAAATTTGCGCGACAAGAAAAGTATGCAATTTATTGTTATTCGTGATTTGTCCGGAAAAGTTCAAGTTACAGTTGTAAAAGCAGAAAAACCAGAAATTGCAGAAATTTTCTCAAAAGCGACATTGGAGTCAACGGTTAAAATTACGGGCGAGGCAGTCGCAAACGAGTATGTAAAACTTGGCGGGATTGAAATCGTTCCAGAAAGTGTGGAAATTACAAGCCACGCAGAAGCGTTTCCAATTGGACCTGAAAGTTCAATTGACCAAAGAATGGACTATCGTTGGATTGACTTGAGAACAGAAAGAAATCAACTCATTTTCCAATTTCAAAGTTATCTTATCGGAGCAATGAGAGAATATTTGGTCAATAATGATTTTACTGAAATCCACACGCCAAAGTTTATTGGCACAGCATCAGAAAGTGGTTCGGAAGTTTTTGAGGTTAAATATTTTGACAAGAAAGCTTATCTTGCACAAAGTCCACAATTCTATAAACAAATGGCAATGGCCGGTGGATTGGAAAGAATTTTTGAAATTGCACCTTGTTTTAGAGCAGAAAAATCACATACAAAGAAACACGCAACAGAATTTACAAGTTTTGATGTTGAGTTCAGTTATATCAATTCTTTCCAAGATGTTATGGCTTTGGAAGCGGAAATGATTGCTTATGGACTTGCAAAGACAAAAGAAAAATTTGGTGAAAAAGTCAAAGAAGTTTTTGGTGTTGACATTGTTGTTCCAACTTTGCCATTCCCACAAATGAAACTTAG
>JAGBBH010000047.1 GCA_017938505.1 Clostridia bacterium
ATTTACATCAAATCTTGGTGCAAGTGAAGTTAAACCTTCTGATAATAAAGAAGAAACAGCGGAAGAATTTATTAAGATTGTTAAGAATTATTTTGATAACGAAATAAAAAGACCAGAAATTCTTGGAAGAATTGGTTATAGCAATATTGTTCCATTCAATTTTATTCTTGATGATGAGTTTGCTATCCAAATTGCAAAGAGTAAATTAAATCCAATTAAGAAAGGAATTCAAGAAAAATACAGACTTGATTTAGAGTTTGAAAGTGAACTTAATTTTATCAGATATATTTTAAAGAGAGTTGATAAATCAAAAGGCGGAAGAGATATTCTAAATGCAATTAATGATATTTTACTTGATGAATTATCAATGTTCTTATTTAATAATAAGCAAGATTTGGGATTATACAAGGGTTCAAAATTACTTGTCAAAACATCAGACAAAGGATTAGAGTTTAGTTTTAATGATTAAGTTTAATGTTGCACTTATAAATACATGCACAGAAGTAGAAGGTCCATTTAAAAGATTGTGTATATGGTTTCAGGGTTGTAATAGAAATTGCAAAGGTTGTTGTAATAAGGCATTACAACCTTTAAAACCGGCTAATATCATATCTCTTGAAGATTTACTTAAAATAATAAGAAAAAGTAAAATAGAAAACAAAATAGAGGGGATAACACTATCAGGAGGGGAACCACTCTTACAAACCGGTTTAGTTAAACTACTTGAAGAAGTTAAAAATTTGGAATTAGGCATAATTCTTTTTACGGGATATCAATTAAATGAAATTGAAGATAATTTAAAAAGTCAATGTGATATCATCATTGATGGTTATTTTGATGAGCAGAAAATTGATAACGATAGAGCATTAGTTGGTTCATTAAATCAAAATATCAATTATATCTCTGATAGATATATAAATGAAAAAGATTGGTTTTATAACAAAAAGAACTTGATTGAAGAAATAAATGTTGGAAACGATATTATCTTTAATGGTGATA
Source organism: Clostridia bacterium (assembly GCA_017938505.1). Lineage (GTDB taxonomy): Bacteria > Bacillota > Clostridia > Christensenellales > UBA1242 > Caccovivens. The sequence goes on from JAGBBH010000047.1 coordinate 1,000, forward strand.
AAATATAAATTCTTATCTTGATTAGTAATATAAGTAAAAAAAGAACTCAAGTTTAAGTGAACATTAAAACGAGTGCACTTTAGTTTGTTGTGAGTTCTTTTTTTGCAAGTTTCAAAAGTCTTTAACCTTAGTCTAATGTTTTTTAAACAAGCATAATAAAAAGACTATACATTAATTTGTATAATCTTTTTTTTGCAAGTTTCAAAAGTTTGAAACCTTGCCCTGTTTTTTTTGTTTAAATTATTTTTCAATAGAATTTACCTCTGTTTTTTGCACTCTTGCTACCTGCAAATTAATTGGATTTTCTCTGCCCTTCATAAAATCTCTGGCAACTGTTTCCGCACAGATATCACTTGAAGGCAAGTTGTTTTCAGAGATATATTTGTCAACCTTTGCGATGAACGCATTGTAACCATCTTCCGTAGAATTGTCAATCACAACACCATCTCTCTCACTTCTGATTTTAAATTTAGACAATGTTGACCTCAAATCACAGAATTCACCATTGTTTCTAACAGAATAATTTCCAAATGATTTTCTTACCAACAATTTTGTTTGATCCAAAGTTTCTTTTTGTGACACACTGAAAATGTTTAAAGATTGCATTTTTGCCAAAATGTCAACGATATTTGCCGGGTGGATTTCTTTCATACAAACGAAATAGTTTGCAGGATAATTTCTTCCGTTTTCATCAGTGATAGAAAGAGCTTTGTTCAATGTTTCAACTTTGTGATAGAAGTTTTTCAAAAGTTCAACATCTTGCTCTGTCGCACTTTCGCGTTTAAAGTTGTAAAGTGCTTCATAAATTTCTTGATAATAATCCCCCCTTCTTCCTTTAGGAGTGCAAGACCTTCTGATTTTTTCAATATTTCCAGCATCAAAAAATGCTTCTACCTTTGTTTTCGCTTTCAAGAACTCTGCGGAAGCTTTTGTTGTCTCTGACATTCTTCTTTCATAATTGTCTAAAACAACCTCAACAACAGACCAGAATTCTTTGAATGAGGTTGCATCTACACCTCTTTTGATTTTTGATGCGTAATTCTTAACATACTCTGCAACAAGTAACTGATAAGTAGCAAGCAAATATTCTTGTGCATCTTGTGGAGCAACCCCTTGCGACATAGTTGGTCTCAAAAAGAATTTTGAATCTTGCTTGAATTGAACATACCCTTTTTCTTTAAGTTTGCTCACAATTCCATCTTTGAGCAGTTTTGATGATTTTTCTTTTGGAATTAGTGCTTCAGCATAAATAACATCGCCACACATTTCTTCCATTCTGTCAACGAGGAAGTCTGAAATTTCCGCATAAACTTCCGCATTACTCTTGCAAACGACATTCCCATCTAAAACATAATCTGACAAAAATTTACTAATAAGACCATATTGATTTACAATTCCAACCCCCATTTTTTGGGCATCAATATATTCTTCAATTTCGTTTGGCTTAACAACACTATAAGACTTTACAATTGCTTCGACCAAATCTGCATTGTTTACGAATTCCCCTTTCAAATATCTGTCCAAGAAGTCATCTCGAACCTTGCTTTTATCAGCATCTAAATTAAAAATTCTTCCGTTGTAATTTCTTGCCCATCTCGTAAAATTCGCCTTCATTCCATCTGTAACATAATTTGTCATATAACATATCCCCTTTTGTTATTAACTTATATAATCATAACATTTTAAAAAGTTATTGTCAATAGTTAATTTACCAAAAACAGCAAAAAAAGAAAAGAAAAGTTGATTTTGTTCCGATTTTTCGGACTTTTTTCAACTTTTCTCTCATTTTTTTAATAAACATCTCGTTCCTCAGTTTTTTTCTTGTCTTCAATTTCAACAACAAGACTTTCTGTGGTAAGCAAGGTTGCAGACACAGAACCAGCATTTTGAAGTGCTGTCCTAGACACTTTTGTAGGGTCCAAAATTCCTTTTTCAATCAAGTCGCCATACTCATTATTGAGTGCATCATATCCATAAGCAGGACTGCTCAAATTTTCATAAATTTTGTTAACAACAACACCGCCATCTATCCCAGCATTTGTTGCAATTTGTCTAATTGGTTCTTCAACAGCACGAAGAATAATGCTTGCTCCCGTTTTTTCATCACCATTCAAACTTTCAACCAAAGCACGAATTGCCGGGGTTGTTTTCAAAAGAGCTACCCCCCCTCCAGGAACAACTCCTTCTTCAGTTGCTGCTTTTGTAGCCGCCAGCGCATCTTCAATTCTCAATTTTTTCTCTTTCATTTCAACTTCTGTTGCCGCGCCAACTTTAACAACAGCAACACCACCAGAAAGTTTTGCCAATCTTTCTGAAAGTTTTTCTTTCTCATAATCACTCGTAGTTGCTTTAATTTGGTCTTTAATTTGAGAAACTCTGCCAGCAATTTGTTCCAAATTTCCGGCACCTTCAACAATTGTCGTAGTGTCCTTATCAACCTTAACAGTTTTTGCTCTGCCCAAATCTTCAAGGGAAAGAGTTTTAAGGTCTATACCAAGTTCGCTTGAAATAAACCTTCCACCTGTCAAAATAGAGATATCTTCGAGCATTGCCTTTCTTTTATCACCAAAACTTGGTGCTTTCACTGCAACAACAGACAAACTTCCTCTAAGCTTGTTCAAAATAAGTGCTGTCAACGCTTCACCTTCAACATCATCAGCAACAATAAGCAACTTTCCGCCAACCTTAACAAGTTGTTCAAGAAGTGGCAAAATTTCATTCAAGTTTGAAATTTTCGCATCAGTAATCAAAATATATGGGTTTTCAAGTTCTGCAACCATTTTTTCCATATTTGTGCTCATATATGGAGACAAATAACCTCTATCAAATTGCATACCTTCCACGACAGCGAGTTCAGTTGTCATTGTTTGGGATTCTTCAACAGTAATAACCCCATCAGCGCCAACTTTTTCCATAGCCTCTGCAATCAGTTTCCCAATCATTTCATCCCCTGCAGAAATACTTGCAACCTGTTCAATGTCTTTACTGCTTGACACCGGTTTGCTAAGTTTTTTAAGTTCTGCACAGGCGACTTCAACCGCCTTAAAAATACCTTTTTTTAAAATTACAGGATTTGCGCCAGCAGTAAAATTTTTAAGCCCTTCTCTTATTATTGCCTGTGCAAGAACACAAGCGGTAGTTGTTCCATCTCCTGCAACATCATTTGTTTTAACAGAAACCTCTCTAATAAGTTCTGCTCCAATATTTTCAAACGGGTCAGAAAGTTCAATTTCTTTTGCAATCGTAACCCCGTCCTTTGTGATAAGTGGAAGTGCATATTTTTTCCCAAGCACCACATTTCTCCCCTTTGGTCCAAGAGTTATTTTTACAGTGTCTGCAAGTTTATTAACCCCTGCTTCCAAACTTTTCCTAGCTTGTTCCCCTTGTAAAATCATTTTTGCCATATTACACCCCTTTTATTTTTCCAAAACCGCCAAAATGTCAGTTTGTTTAGTTACGATATATTTTTTTCCATCGAAAGAACATTCTGTCCCGCTATATTTTGCATAAAGAACTTCTTGCCCCACCTCAACTTGCATTTCAACTTCTTTGCCATCAACGACTCCGCCTTTTCCGACTGCAACAACAGTTGCAATTTGAGATTTTTCTTGAGATGCCGTTGGCAAAATAATCCCGCTTTTGGTTTCTTTTTCAGCTTCTTTAGGAAGCAAAACCACTCTGTCAAAAATAGGTTTAATTTTCATATTTCACTCCTTTAAACACCAATAGTATAAAATTTTGGCAAAAAAAAGTAAAGTTATTATGCCAACAAAAAAGAATATGACATCAAAATTTTTGTCGATATACCTCATTTGTAATATAAATAATATATGCAAACTTACAACAATTGGCTTATTTATTTTATAATTCAAAAAAAAGAGATGAGCAACCCCCACCTCTCTAAAAAGCATTTAAAAAATATAACACCTCTTAAATTTCCTAAGCTGTTTTCTCTTTCTTTTTTCCTTTGCACTTTGCAACAATCCAACTTATAAAATAGAACATAAAAATGTAAGCAAGCAAAATTCCGGCATAAACAATATGATAAGGAATTGGAAGATTAAGTCCAAGAGGGTCATTTCTAAGATACATATAATCCGCGCCTTTAAAAATGACAAAATCAAGCAAAGCACCATAACCAAACATAATTGCAAAACAAAGAATAGGTTGCCAAATTTTTTTGAACTCAAACTTTGCAAACCCTAAAGTTATAAGTAGAATTGCAGTTACAAAACCAAGCATATGCGTAAAAGTGCTATAGATACAAGTGAACGACATATAAACTCGATTGAGACCAACAGCAGGTTTAATTAAAAATGCAAGTGTTGCAAGAAGTCCGCCAATAACAGCAAAATTGGTTAAGAATTGGCTTTTTGTAAAAATTGCAATAATAAGCACCCAAACCATAACAGAACACATATGCATAGGGAGCAAAATTTTAACAACACTTTCAACGGTATAACTGTCCGCAATAATCAAATTAACGACTCTTGAAGTGATTTCAAAAAACACGAAAATTCCACCAAGAACATACATCAAAATTCGTTTTGTTTTTTGACTTCTTCTAAAAAAGAGCAAAGTCATCAACACACATAACACCGCAGCCAAGCAAAGAGTAATGATATGTCTAGTTCCATAAAGATAATCTGACTCTGGCAAAGAAGGATTATTTTGATTCGTCCAAAAATCTTTAAAACTCATAGTTTTCTCCAATAGTTAAAATTTCTTTAATTTATTTATAACACTTTTTAACAAATAAATCAAGACAAATTAAAAAATTTCACACAAGACGAAAAAGTATTTTGTTTTATTTTTCCTTTTCCTTCCCAGAGGACTTCTTGTCTAAAGAATTCTTGCCATTTTTGTTTAAATATTCAACAAAATCAACAACATCACACTTATAATTTTTCGAGTTTTTTGACAAACTTAAAAAATAAGGCACAGACATAATAAGTTCACTCAAATTAGCATCAATATTTTTGTCAAGTTTTTTAGGGTCTGCAAAAATGCTAGAAATTTTTTGTTTATTAAAATTTCCGTGGCAGAGAGAATTTCTCAAGACATAAAAAACATCTCTCGCTTCTTTTTCTTCCTGCAAATCAAGGTAAAGCGTGTTTTGATTATAAACATACAGCATTGACCCAACAATTGCGGAAAAAAGTTCCATTCCATATTTATCAATGTTGTTTTTAAAGTTTTCGCTAAAAGGAGTTCCTTTATCATACCAATCTGCAATTTCGAGAGACATATCACTTATAAGAATATTCTTTCTTTCGTTTGCATCTGCATTATAAAGCACACTCAACCTTCTTCGATTTTGCTCTTGAACAAACTCTCTAACGCTGTCATTTGGAACAACAATAGGTTTCGTTCCTGCGTTTTTACTTCTATTAGGAAACAAAAGAAAGGCATCTTGTTTGCGACCAAATTGGTCAACAGCAACAACAAAATCAAAAAGACCATGACAAAAACAATTCCTAACATCAATTTTGTTTTGTTTTCTAATTTCTGCCAAAATCACATCTTGAAGTTCTTGCGACCAAGGTTTATTCCCCAATCTCGCAACAAAACTTTCAGCATCTCTTTGCGAACTAACAAATTCTGGAACAATTGCTCTATGCCCGTCAAGACCAGAAAAAAGCAGAGCAACATAAAGGGACATACTTCCACGATAGTCTTTTGCATTGTCAAGTTTTATCATCTTGATTTGCGGTTTAAAAAGTTTATTAATAACATCAAACACAATTCCGCACGCACCAACGGCAAAAGACAACCTTTCTTGTTCACTGTGCAATCTTTCCATTTTCACTCCTTGTTTTTGGAGTATAACATACAACTATAGCTTTGTAAAGTCCCTTGCCAAATAAAAAATGAACGCAAGAACAAACACGAGCATACTATTCCTCTGGAAATTCCTCACCAAAGAACTCTTTATATTTGTCTTTTGTAACAAAAATATCTCTATAGCCATCATCTTTTATTTCCGAGATAAAACCGTTTTCAACCATTTTATCCACAATTCTCATTGCTTTAGGATAACCAATACCAAATCGTCTTCTAAGCCGTGAAGCGGTAGGATTTTTTTCTTTTATAACGATTTTAACTGCTTCCTTAAAAAGAGTATCCATATTCAAGCTACAAATTTCAGTTTCGCCATCAAAATCTCTTTCGCTTTCCAATTCTTCATTAGAAATAAACCTAAGTTTCATTCCCGCTGGAACTTTAACTTTATCAAAATCTTTTTCGTCTAAGCCTTCCTTTTCATTAATGCAAAAAAAGAAGTTATATTGTTCAACTTTCAATATTCTAGTATTATAATACGCTTTATACTCAAAGACATCTCCATCAATTCCCTCCGGATTCATTTTATAAATGCAAGAGCAACTTGAAAATGTAGGTGCAATAAGTTCACTGCTTATTGGGTCAAGTGCTGCAATAAATTTTTTAATGCTTTCCTCATTTTTCAAGACAATTGGTTTGTCTGCCTGATATCCATACCCGTTACATTCAATTTTTTCAATGTCATAAAATCTTCTCATTTGTTTTTTCTCCTTTTAAAAATTTTGTTAAACATTCTAACAATCCAATTTTCTTTTTTCACATCAACTTTTGTCGTTTCCACACAAGCATTTTCAACCGTTTGAATCTTTTCCTGCTTTTTGTTTAGAGCCAATTGAACCCTCATTCCCTGTTCAATTCCGGCAAATTCTTCTTTTGAAAGCGACCTTATATATTTCAATAGGTCTGTTTTTTGAATACAAGTAATTTGCTCACAAAGAACCCAGCATTTAACCCCGTTAATTTCAATTTCAATATGCGTTGGTAAAGCTCTTTTTTCCTGTGTTGTAACAGGCACAACTGTCAAAAGCGGACTAAAATTATTGTTTGCATTGTTAGACACAATAATATAAGGTCTGCGTTTCATTTCAAGATTTGCTTGAGCAAAATCATTTTCCGCCCAAAATAAATCGCCTCTAGAAAATGTTTTCCTAACAATTTTTCCCAAAAACACTCTTAATTCTATAAGAAATTTTGAGCAACCAACCTCTTTAATTTTTGCATTAATCTCTTTAAGTGTTTTATTATAAACGACTTCATTAATCCCATCTTCTTTGACAAGTTCGATTGAAAGTTGAGTAAATCCGTTAAAATCATTTTCTTGATTGAAAAGAACTTTAAGCCTATACTCTTTTGAAAAGTTTTCCTTTACCATCTCATCGACCTTATCGAAAATTCTTCGATAATCCATCAACACCTCCCCTTTTTTAAATTCATAAGTTTAAGCAAACTTTTCAGAAAATGCTCTCTTTGCCTAAGATTTTTAAATTCTTGCGAAACATCTTCATAGTTTTCTTTTAAAATAAAATATTTGTCTTTTATATCGCCCCAACCTACACTATCTTCCATATCATCAACAAACCAACCTTCTTCTGCATCATCTGCAAAAAGGCCCCCGTATCTTTTTGTCAAATCATTGATTTCAACATACAGGTGTGCACATTTTTCACGAACTGTTTTCATCTCATTTTTAAAATTTTCTTCATCTTCAAAATAATTTTTTAAAGCTTGTTTTGTTATGTAGTCTCTAAACAAGATTTTTCTTTTTTCATCTCTAAAACCTTCAGCATTTTCGACACAAATAGCATCAGCAACACCATTGTTAACATCGGTTCCGCACGAATAATATTCTGCGTTGTTGGAATAATATCCAGAACTTTTCTTCACAATCAATGTTTTTCTGCCCGCAGTTTTGTATCTGCTTGTTTGAATCTTTTTCACAAAGCTTTGCCACGCTTCTTCAAACAAACTTTCATTTATCATCAGCAATTCTCCTCATATTTTTTTATCATTTGCAACAATACATCTTTAACCTTCTGCCTTGTTGAAAGAGGTTTAACAATTTCCACCGCTTGTCCATATTGCAAAGCCCAATAAACCAAAGCTTCTTCATTTACGGTCAAATCAACAAAAACATTTTCTTGTTGCTTTACAACTCTAACATTATCGCTAAACCAATCAATAACATCATTAATTCTATCTTCATTGTCAAGTTTAAGTGTAGCCTGCACCGATTTGCCTGCAACCATATAGATATGTTCGTTTATATATTGCTTAATTGAAAAGTCTTTTTGACCTGGCAAACTTTGGACAGGTCTTGCATCTTCATCAACAATTTCAATATTTGAAATCGCTTCAATTTTATAATTTGCGAGGTTGTCATATTTTTCATAATTGCAGACGAGATAATACTTTCCACGACTGTTAACCAAATAATAAGGATTGACCGTATAAAACTTTCCACCATTTTTTGGTTTAAACTTTTTATCAATTCCAAAAGCATTATACAAAAACTTAACCTTTTTTCCTCTTTCAATAGCCTCATTCAAAATTTCAATAGTATAAAAAATTTGTTTATTATCGAATCTTCCTTGCTGGTCAAGTTTTTCAAGATATGCAAATCTTTTCTTTTCGAAATTACTGTAACTTGCAGTCAACTTTTCAACCAAATCCCTTGCATATTTTGTTGGAATAGACCTTGAAGAATAAACCGCATCAATCAGAAACAAGAGTTCCCCTTCTTCAAAATCACGCATACCCAAATAAAGCCCATAATTGCCTCGTTTAATAATGTCATACCCCTTATCAATCAAAATATCAACATCTCTGGCAATAGTCTTTCTTTCAATTTCGATGCCATATAACTTTTGCAATTTATCTGCAATTGCTAGATAAGTCATAGGGTGATTTTTGTCAGAAAACTCCTTCAGCACTTCAAGAACATACAAAACCGAACTTTTTTTCTCATTTAACATACCGAACCTCCACTCTTGTGCCTATTATAGCACAATCAAAGTCCTAAAAAAAGGATTTCTGACATATAAATAAAAAAAGTAGGAAATTTCCTATCATACAGACTTTTTCAACACTCATTAAAAATAAATCAATCACACACCTCTCCTTCTCGGGCATAAAAAAAAACAGGAATAATGCCTGCAAAATTAAAACGGATTTGCGTGATTTCTACAGCGATCTATCCCCTGAATTTGACTAAACTGTTGACTAAACTTTTTTCACAAAACAAGACACAAATCAAAAAAAATAAAAAACAACCTACAACACATAGTGTAGCAGGTTATTTAAAAACACAATATGGAGCGGGCGATGGGAGTCGAACCCACCTCTCGGGCTTGGGAAGCCCACATACTAGCCGATGTACTACGCCCGCATAATCCAACTTAATTAAGTTGGATTAGCACTAGAAATAAACCTCTTGCAACAAAGTTTTTCTTTGCTTAAATTTTAATAATTAGTTTTGTTTTGAATTTTATCATATTCCCTATAAAGTTCCAAACATTCTTGCCTGTTCACTTCTTGACACATTGAAACTTTTTTTGCAGGAATCCCATCTTCAAACGCTTTATCTCTAAATCCAATAATTTCAGTGTCTGTCGTGTTACAACCATAATAAACTTTTTCAATGTTAGCCCACAAAATTGCACAAAAGCACATAGGACAAGGATACCCCGTAGTGTATATCTCACAACCAGACAAATCAAACGAATGAAGTTTTTTGCAAGCTTTTCTAATTGCATCAATTTCGCCATGACAAGTTGGGTCATTGTTAGCGACAACATGATTGTGTCCTTTTGCAATCACTTTTCCTTCTTTAACAACAACTGCACCAAAAGGACCACCATGCCCCATTGCAATCCCCTTTCTTGCTTCAGCGATTGCCATTTTCATAAATTTATTCAAAGACTTCCTCCAAATAACAAATCAAAATACCATTCAACATTCGAGTTTCTCATTCTTGAATGTTTGGAGGAGTAACAATTGGCCCCAAAATAGAGTTCATTGTCAAATTTGTAATTGTATTTGAAACATATGAAATCAAAATTCTAACTGGTTGACTATTTTTAATATATTCTTTTGGGTCAGGAAGTTTCATAAACTCAATAGAATCAACAGGAATGTCAACACTCATAACAACTGCAACTTTAACAAGATTTGCAGGAGAAATTGCCAGACTTCTCTCAAAAGTTACTTTAACAACTTCTTCTGAAACTTTTCTCACATCAATATTATCCTCTGGTTTAATGTTAATCATAACATTTGGTTGAGGAAGTCCAATTTTTTCAAAAACGACCTTTTCAAGCATAGGTTTAACAAGGTGTGGTTTAATAATGTTTTCTTGCATAGTCAAAATCTCCTTAAATATAAGAATATTTTAACACAACAATAAAAAAAATACAACCATTTTAAAAAAAGAAAACAAGGTTTTTCTTTCCATAACAATCTCCGTCCATTCAAAAAGACAACTTCAAACCCTCTTGCCCCTTTTTTTCAACAAAAAACAAGGACTTCCCCTGCCTCTCTTTCACCACCTCCACAACTTCCCTATCACTTATCCCCACAAAAAAAACAATTTCTTTACAGGCAGGAGGTGCAAATCTTCTTAAATAAATTTCTCTTAAATTTAATGTTAAATCTGCTAACATAGTCATAAAAAACAATAAAAAAAAG
>JAGBBH010000048.1 GCA_017938505.1 Clostridia bacterium
CTTTTGCAATTTTCTTTCACCTGCCAATACTTCTGCATCAGCAGTTGAATTTGTTGGTCTTGGTGGCACAATGGACTTTCCACCAGTGGTTTCTGCAAAATACTGTGAATTTTCTTTTTGTTGCTTAAATTCATTCAAGCATTTTTCAAAATTCTTTTCTTCTGTAACCATTCTCAAAACCTTATATTCCACAAATTCCTTAAATTCATCTTTAACCTGTGCTTTTGTGAATGCAGTGTCAATCTCGTATCTTACAAGTTGATTTTGCATTTCAACATTCTTTTGGTTTGCTGACTTTAATTCTTCTTGTAAAGATTTTATTTCAGGCGAATAATCACCTGTTTTATATCTTTGTTCAAGTGCTTCAAGTTCTTTTTTATGTTGTGCGGTTGCTCTTGCCAACCTTTTTTCCAACACTTTTTCCAACTCTGCTTGTGTATAGGTTTTGTCAACCTTCTTGTCTTGTTTTGCAGGTTCATTCTCGTTTGTTTCAGCATCTTTTGTTTCTTCAAAATCTGCATCTTCTAACTTGTCAAAACCATTGTCCACTTTTTCTTCTTTGGAAGTGTCAACCAAATCTGTTCCATCATTTTGTGGTGTTGATGTGTCCACCTTTTCAATTTCTTCCATAATTGCTCCTTTTTTTGAGTCTTTGTTGACTAATTAAACAAAATTATTTATTACACTAATTTTGTTGGACTGACAGTGTCAGTTGGTAGTGGTTGTTCAGCATCAGGATCTTCATCTGTGCCAGTTGCTTCCGCTTCTTCTGCAACCTTTTCAACAACTTCTTCTGCAACTTCTGTGTCTTTGTTTGCAAGTTGCTCAAATTGCCTGATTTTTTCTTCATCAGCCATGTCTGTTGTATCAATGCCATGTTGCTTCAAAGTTTCTTCAACAAGTTCAAGAAATACATTGTCCATATTTACCTCCTTAAAAAATAATTTTGTTTATATAAACAACTTCTGTTGGTTATACCAATTAAAAAAGCACCAACCAGGTGCTTATATCACTATTCGTGATTTGTAGAATGCTCTGCCATTATCAACACAGAACTTTTGATATTCAAGTGTTAACTGTTTTGCTTTTAACCTTTGTTTTTGTGCTTCTGCACCTTCCAAAAGTTTGCCATCTGTTTTGCATTTTCGTATTTGTCTTTCAAATTCTCTTTGCTTCAATTCAATGGCATATTCGTGCTTTCTTTGTGCTTCGCTAACATGTGGTTGTCGCATTCCAGGTTTGTAAGGGATTAATTTATGTCTGCAATTAAACCCAAGCAACCCATTCTTCCAGGTTCTGCCTGCCTTTGTTGTTACAAATACATCTGTTGCCTGTTTTAATGGATAAATTGTTTTGCCATCTGTTGTCATGCCTGACTTGTTGCTTAAACTCAACACCTTACCCTGCCATTTTGCACATCTTGCAGAACAGTTTGCATGACTGCTTACAATAACCAGGTCAGTTTGTTGTTTTAATCTGTCAACCATCTGTTCCTGGTCTTCATGTCTTTGCCACATCTCAACCTGACTGTCCAATGGTTGATGTGCAATCTTGGTTGTTGGATAACTATCTGCAAGATTTGAAAGTGTGTTGTTTATAGCATTTGCATTTGTTTTTATTGTCATGTTTATACTTTTGTTTACCGCCACCTGCAATGATTTCTTTTGAAGGTCTGTAACAGGTGTTTTGCGGTTGTGTATTGCTAAACCTATCAACAATAATGGTTCGCCAAGATGCAGTGAATGGCAAATTGTTTTCCATTGCTTAATTGTGAACTTAATTAAACTTTTCTTCACTCTGTCTTTAACCTGTTTGTCTTTTACTGGTTGTAATTCCTTATCAATCAATGCAGTAACTGTCTTCATCAAGTTTTCTGCCTTAAACACATTAAAAACTGCTTGTTTTATCAAAATTTTAATATCAAGTTCCAGGTCAGCAACAATTTCTTTAATGTTATACATCTTGCCTCCAGGTATTAAAAAAGCAACTATTTGGAAAAACCGAATAATTGCTTTTTGTTTATTTTTCTATTTCAATTTCAGGTGGCGGTGAAATTCTGTCTATTTCATCAAATATTTCATCTTCTGTTGCACCCTCATTCTTGTTTAGGAAGTCCAAGATTTGTTGAATTTTCGCATCATCATCAATAAGAACCAAGAAATAATCATGCAAATCATCACTGTATTTTCTTTCATTTGATAATTTGTGTAATTCTCTTGCCTTTTCACTTAATGTTATTTTTTCAGTTGCCATCTCTTTTCCTCCATTCAAGATTATCAATTAAAACCTTTCTTGTTATAGTAAAATCACCAAAATCTTTGCCATTTTTGTAATAATATTTATAATTTCCATGCAAGATTGCATCTCTTTTAGGTCTATTGCCTTTGTAATTTGCATTTTTTGTGTTTATAGCACTGCAAATTTGTGCATATTCCTGTTTTGGTAGAAAGATTTTAACTCCTGACTTGCTTTCTGTCAATGGTTTTGAAGAATTTGAAGCATTGATTTCATTATATTTTGCAATAACTTCTTCAATACTCATGTTTTTGGTGTCAATTCCTGCCTTTTTCAGTGTTGAAAATGCTAAACCAATAAAGTTTCCCATCTTCTATTTCCTGTTATGACTTATGTTAAACATTGATGCCAAAACTTCTATTGCCTGTTCATTATCCAGTTTTAGTGTTTTTCTAATACTGTTAAAATTTGCAATAGAACCTTCATTGAAACCAATGTTTGAAAGTTCTTCATTGACTGCCCTTTCACCCCAACCTTTTTCAAAACCAGTAAACAGGTTATTAAATCTTGCTTTATCACCTGTATATTTCTGTGCATTATATTCAAATGTTGGTGCAGATTTGACATTGCTTACACCTTCATAACCACCTTTTGTCAATGAACCTTTTCCTGAAACAAATGCTTTTGCTTCATCAGGTGAAATTCCCATTGATGATGTTATCTTTTCAGCAGATTGCATTTCATTGCTACTGTCATTGTCAGGAAACTCTTGCCAAATGTTATACAACTGTTCAGGTGAATAGTCATCAATGTAATTGATTGTTGAAGTCATTATTTTGCCATCTTCTTCAACAGTAATCTTCATTGTATTGCCTGAAACTGAAATGTCTTTTACACTTCCATTTACACCATAATCCATTTTAGCATTTGCATACCAAGAATTATTGATTTTGTCTTTCAAATAATTCACCTTTGCCTGATGCTCTTTTGGAATTGAAGTTTTATTGCTTTTTTCAACTGTTTCCTTTTTGGAAACTGTTGCATCTGCCGAGTCTTTCTCGGCAGTTCCTTTTTCAGCGGTTTCTTTGCCTGTTTCTGCGGTCTTTTGCTCTGTCTTTGGTGTTTCTTCACCTTTGGCAGATGAACCGCCACCACTGCCCTGAATTTCATTGTATTTTGCGATTGCTTCGCTTGTGTCCATTTTGCTTGTGTCAATGCCTTCTTTTTTAAGTGTGGCAAACACCATTCCAATAAAGTTACTCATTCATTCCTCCCATTTCTTCACTATATTTTTCTGCCAAGATGTCTTCTGCTTCCATCATTGTGCCTGTTGCAGTCATTTCATCAACATGTTGTTTTGCCTGTTCTCTTGTCATATTTTGTGTTTTGACAAAATATTCAACCTTATCAATTAAACCTGCTTGATATTCCTGCATTGCCTGGTTCTTTTCGCTTTCTGTGTCAATGATAATACTGTCATCAAAGTCAACAGTAATTTCACCAGGATCAACCTTCAAATATTCACAGATTGCTTCTGCAAGTCCAATAAGTGCAGGTTCTAAACCAAGTTCATGTTTTCTTATGTTCCTGAACAAACTTGAATTTGAACTGATGATTTGTGTTGCAGTTGATATTGAACCATTGTTGAATGTGTAAAAGTTTTCACCAAGTCCAACCTTTCTTGAAAACACATTAAGTTGCATTTCCATAGCACTGTTATGGTCTGCCACTCTTAATGTCATGTTGCTTTCATAAATAGGTGGTTTGTTGTTTTCCCACTTATCTGCAAGTTGCTGATATACAACTTCATTGTCATCAATGTAATCAATCCAGGTGTCATCTGTTTTGTCATACCTGATTGCTTGCAACCCTGCTTTGACAAATATTCTTTTTCTGCCCATTCTAAATTCATTTTTATAAGATGAATATATTTCATCAATGCTTTTTAGAACAGGTATTGCATTGCCAAAGATTGACATACCCATAGGATTTGTTTTATCAAAGTTGTTTACAATGTTTGGCTTGATAATTTGAAATGGTGAATGTTTTAATCTCGTTCTGTATTGATGCCCTTTATCTTCAATCAGTTCAACACCTTCAATGATTTCACCAGTTCTTATAACACCGCCATCACCATCAACTTCTTCAACATATTCCATGTATTCTCTTGCTTTTTCATCATACACAAAACTCATGACTTTATAAGTAACATCACCATCTTTGTTCCCAATAGTAACAAAGGCACAATCTGTTATTCTTCCATTATCCCACTTTATAGGAAAAATGAAATCACCATGAATGTATGAAATCAAAATGTCATCAACAGTAAGATTGTTCATGTTTGAACCTTCTTTAATTGAAACAACAAAAGAACCTGTTCCCAATGCACAAGACAATTCAACAAGTTGATTTGCCATGACTTTGAAATTGTTGTTTTTTAACACTTTTTGCAACAATGCATTTGTTGTGTCATTTGAACACCTGATTTCAACCTTTTCAGTCATCAGCAAACTTGCCATGTCTTCACATGCGGTCTTTGCCATACCAAGTGAAAGATGCTTTTGTTTCTTTCGCTTCTTACCATTCCAAATCTTGTAATCATGCCATTTTGTTTCGCCTTCATACCATTCTTTGAAATCTCTTATTCTTGTAAAGAACTCTATATATGAAATGTCTGTTTTGAATGCTCTGTGTAAGTAATCACTAACTGTTTTTACTAATTCCATAATTCCTCCAGTTTATTATTCTAACAATGCAACCTTCTTCAAATTATTGCTCCAGTGTTGTATTGCATATTCAAATGCATCAAGGTCATCAACCACATTGACTTCACTGACTTCATCCAATCTTTCTTCTGTGCCTTCTGCCCATACTGCATCATTAAATGCTTTAACCGCATGTTTACATCTCTTGTGAACCTTTATCATGTCTGCACCCAGTAATGCAATAACCAGGTGGATTCTCTCAATAATGTCATCTTTAACACATGGTTTTACATTGCAAGCAATTCCTTCCTTTGCAACTGCGGTTTTCAAACTTTCACCAAGTGTCTTTTGTGCATTGTCATAATAAGCAAAATCAACCCTGTAACCATAACTTTTGCATTTCTTCAAAAAGTTTATGAATTGCTTTTGCAATAGTTTGACATCACCATGTTCTGTAATTCTTTCTTCTGCAATAATATCAATGCCTTTGAAGTTCTGTCTTAACCCCACAAGTTTGAACACTGTTGCAGAAACATTTTCACCAAAGTCAACACCACAGGCATATTCAATATATTTCACCTTTGGTTCATCTTCTTTTGGTTCATCTATCAAATATCTGTCATTGTTTAATACAAACAACTTATAGATTGCACCGCTTCCACTAACCCACTTGCCAAGAATGAACCTGTCATAGAACTCTGTGCCTTCATATAGGTTCTTCATGTGTTGAACATAAGCAGGTGGAAGTGTTGGATTGTCATCAATGGTGAAGTTGTAAACATCAATGTCAATGTCTTTCTTATCAATGTAATCAACTTTCAACCAGTGTGAAGGTATATCAGGATTTGTTGTGCATATACAAACCGCACCATCTTCACTTAACCTGGACATAAGCATTGCAAACACATTCTTTGGATATGTTGTAACTTCATCACAGATTGCCCATGCATAAGTTGCACCCCTGATTTTGTATTCACTTGCTTTGTCATTCGCACCAACCAACCTGACATCTGTTCCAAATAGGTTCACATATCTGTTGCCTGTTGCATCAACTTTGACATCACCAACATTTGCAGGAAACAAATCCCGCATAGGTTTCAAAATGTTTTCTTCTATTGTTCCAAGTGTCTTGCCTGTTATGATGCCCCTGCTTCCTGCAAAAGCATCAAGCAATAATGGAATGATGAAATATGTTAAAAAGGTTTTACCACTTCTAACTGCACCATTGAAGATTGTTAATGGTTTCAACCATCTCTTGTTGATATTGCTGACTATTCTTTTTTGCTTTTTTGTGAATCCGCCAAACATTGTTCACCCAATTCATTTATGTGTTTAGCAAAATCATACAAAGGCAATATGACAAATATTTCACCTTCGTTGTTTCTTGCAATATCAAATATCTTCATTCCATGCACTTTGCTTCCAACTTTGTGCTTCTTGGCAAATTCATTTACTATTTGCTTTTTACTCTGTTTCATCTGTGTCATCATTCACTCCTTTCAATGCATTCACGATTGTGTCTAAATCATGTTTTTGATTTTCTATATTGTAAGCGGTATTGTCATTTGGCAATTCACCAATCATCTTTATAAGCAGTTGTGTCATTTTGAAGTTTCCACCAAGTGCTTGTA
>JAGBBH010000049.1 GCA_017938505.1 Clostridia bacterium
CATTGGCTTTTGGAGGCTGTGAAAAGGAAAAGCCTGGAGAGGGCGGAATTTCAAATCAAGGAAATCCTTCACAAATTGAGCAAACAGAAGAAAAACCTAATGAAGACGATGTCATTAAGAATCCAATTGTTGAAGTCCCTGGAGGACAGACAACTCCTGGAGGGACAACCAATGAGAAAGAAGAAATTCCTGTTGAACAAGTTGAGGAAATTGTTGAAAAATTGAGAAATAATTTCTCTTGTGTTATGCATATTGGCAGAGCAATGACAACCTATGAAGTGTCTAAAAATCTTGTTATGGTTGAAGTTTATGACCAGCCAAAAATTTTCTATCAATCTGACGAACAAGGAAACTATGTTTACACTCACAAAGGTGAAGGTGTTTGGGAAAAGAATTTTGCACAAGAACAATATAATGCAGACCCAATTTTGTATGACAAAATGTGCAGAATTGATTGGACATCTTATGAAAAGGAAGACAATAAGTTTTTTGGCAGGCTTGATGGGAAAGATATGCAGTTAATTCTTAGAGATAAATCAAGTTTCCATTTATCTTGTGATGAATGGACTGCAAATGTTTACAGCATTGGAGATACAGAAGTTTTGCTTCCTGAAAACATTGTTGACAAGACAGTTCCACAACAATATGTTTGCGAAAATGGTGATTATAACATTGTGCTTTTGAAAGAAGTTATGGAAGACTGGATGAAAGGAAACAATCAATGGAATAGAGATGTTTTGGCACAAAAAAGCGGAAGAGATGCATATAAAACACAAGAAATTATTTTTGTTAGACCATCAAAAGAAAAACTTGAATTTGGTTTAATTATGAACAGAGCAGAAGATGTGTTCTATTATAAGTGTTATCTTGAAGACCAGAAAATTTTGTCTAAATTTGAATCGGGCAATGTAACAAAAGAGGAAATGCAAGAATATCTCAATTCAATCTTGCCAAAAACCCTTAAACTTGATGCAGACCAACCACAAATAGATTCTACAATTACTCAAGCCGAATTCGAAAAAATGACTAAAAATGTTTTCAAAAAACTTACAAACAAAGGTGTTCAAAATGGTGGGGTGAATGTTGATGCACCTTCAACAAAACTTCCAAATTTTGATAAAGCGGAAATTCTTTACGGATTTAAAGGGATGCCTATAGGCAGTGAATATGCCGATGCAACTTTGGGATATAAAAAGGGTTGGCATCAATATTATATTGTAGAATACAATGGAAATCTTGAACTGATAGAGTTGGAAATTATTTCTTCGACATATAACTCGGTAAAAGATGAAAATCAAAATGTTATAAATGATACCGATGGCTGATGGTATATTTCTACAATTTCACGAGAGGAATTGGACAAAGAGAACACAGATATATTTGCAAATGCAGAAATTAAGTCAGTTTCAACTGCAGAGTATGCAGAGAAAAAAGTTGAAGAAAAAAACAAGGAATTGCTTTAATTCCTTGTTTTTTTTATCTTTTTGTGATATCATAACGATATGAGTAGAACTAAAAAGAGATATTATCGAATTTTATCATTTTTGTTTTGTTTTTTGTTTTTGTTGTTTGCAGGTTGTGATGGTGGACCCCTTGAGGAAGAAGAGGAAGAATCTTTGCAAAGAAGGTCTCTTGCGGGGACAAAAGTTTTGTCAAAACCAGCAGACTATTCTTTTTCACAAGCAGTTGGGGAATATTCGGAAAATTATTATAATCTCTTTTCAAGAGAAATTTTGAGTGGTATTTATGAAGTCTATTCTGATTTTTCAATGACAAGCGATTTTAATAAAATCTTTTTTGAAGGCTTGACTTCTTCTGCTGGAGAAACAACCTATCAAATCGATGGCGATGGAAATTTGACGATGGGAGATGATAAATATTATTTGTTTGACACTCCTCGTTACACAATTAAATCAGTTGAAACTACCACAGATGGTTCAAGCACAACGGACCAAGTGTTAACATTAGATACAAGTTCTGCGTGGTTGTGGTCTCCTGTTTATAATGTTGGGAATTCCGGGGATTCGACCTATGAAGAAATCATTTTTGTCAACAGTTCAACTTATTGTTCAGTGTCTTCATCTGGTGCGAACTTGACAATTTCTATTGATGCAAGTCAGATTGATGATTGGAAACAGATTTATGCTGAAAATAGTGGTGCAATTCCAAACTATTCAAAATTTTATATTGGAACAAGAAAAGATAAAGATGGCAGCACTGATGTGGTTGATTATTGGACCTCTCCATTCTATGAAGAAAGTTCAGGGGCAGTAAACTATTTTCAAGATGCTCTTGAATATGCTACATACTTGTTTGTTTTGGGTTATGACTATTCAACTTATGAGGCAGATGGAAGTGTGTCTGGAATAAATGAAACAGATGCTCCTTACTTTGATTTTGAGGTTCAAACAGGAACGAATGGTTATATCTCTGATGTCATGGTTGGCGGCTGGGGAAGCGCAAAAGTTTCCATTAAAGAAGCACTTGCAAATGCAAAAGCTCTTTATAAGAATATGGGAACTTATGTTGGAGTCAACAACAAAAATAAGCAACAAATTGCAAGATTTGTCAAAGATAAAGTTATTGGTGCAAATGCTTATGCAAAAGACAAGTTTACTGTTCAAGTGAGAACTGATGGAGGTTTGACTGAAAAGAAATTCAACAGAAATTATGATAAAATTATTGAAAATGTTGTAAATTTTGCTTGCACGAAAGCTCCTATTGGCAGAGATGCAAAAACGGGAAATGTCGTAAATTTGGAAAACAATTATTTGGCATCTGAAATTACCGATTATGATGGGGACTATTTCTTCGCATCTTATGAAGAAGATAGTGATGACAATATGTTTGAATATATTGAAGATGCTGAATATCAAAGTATGGTTATTTATCCAGAAAGAAAAGATGTTGGAAAAAATTTGACAGACATTTGGCTCGCTTTTGAATATAATCCAAATGAAACATTCATAAAAGCAAATGAGTCTATTACAATCAATGTTGGTTTCAGATACTACAGTTGCTCAGCAAACGGTGGAGAAGGTGGATATCTAACCACTGGGGAAAAACCAATTACAATTAAGAAAGGTCATCATACGCAATTTGATGATGACCAACCAGATGTTCATTGGCTTTATATCTGCGACTTTGCGAGCATTGCGGACATAAAGATTCCAAAGGACTTGGAAATTGGAACGCAATTTAATAA
>JAGBBH010000050.1 GCA_017938505.1 Clostridia bacterium
TGATGAAGAAACATTCAATATGATTAAAGACAAGACTGAAGCAGACGGATTTAACTTTGACGAGGAAAAAGTTTTCGTTTCAACTGCAGACACAGACGACTCAACTGAAGAAGATACCCCTTCAGATGACAAAACAGAAGAGGAAACACCTACTTCAAATGCAAACATTGATTGGTCAATTTTGGCAGCTTCACTTATCACAGGACTTGCAATTATCGTTGCAGTAATTGGTTACTTCTTGTCAAAAATCAAACTTAAGAAAGTTGAAAAGAAGAAGAAAGAAAGTTACGACAGAAAGTCAAGCCTCAACATTGATGCAATCAAAGTTAAAGCAAGACAACAAAGAGAACAAGATTTGGCAGAAGTTCAATCAACCCTTGCTAAATTTGAAAAAGAACTTGAAAATTTGGAAGCAACACACAAACAAAGAGTTGTTGAACAAAGACTTAAAGACAAAGGTAAAGTTTCAAAAGAAACAGACAAAGAATTTAAACTCTTTGCTCAAAAGAGAACTGTTGTTGCAGAAAAGATTGAAAGTTTGAAGAAGAAGATTGAAGAAATCAATTCTCCTGAATATGCTCTTAACCTTGAAAGAAAGGTCTATGCTCAAGAAGAAGCAAAGAAAAAAGAACTTATCAAGGCATCAAAAGCAAGAAGCAAAAAAACTGCTAAATAATTAAAAAAGATGTGGAACATTCCACATCTTTTTTTCTTCACATTTCCCCTCTTCAATCTATTTTTTTGCAACACTTCACTATAAAACTTTTATTCGTGATGACATACGCAAACATACATTTATAACTCTTAAAAAGCAACACCTTTTTTCTTTTCCAATTAATGCAATTTTGCATAAGAAACTTGAAACAAAAAAAATGATGACTAAAAATCGTCATCATCATCTTCTTCAGAATCGTCTTCATCATCTAAATCGTCTTCATCAAAATCAAGATCATCATCTTCATCGAAGTCATCTTCCTCATCTTCGTCAAAATCGTCATCTAAATCATCAAGAACATCGTCATCAAGTCTGTCATCAAAACCAATTCCCGTGTCGAGGTCATCATCTAAAATGTTATCATCAAGGTCTGTAACTGATGCCATATCTCCAGTTTCTTCGTCATCATAAACAATTTCATCTTCATCACGGTTGAGATAGTCTTCCCAATCAGCACCCATATCGCCATCTTCAGATTGATGTTCTTTCAAGCAAGTTGCACACATAATCTCATCTGGTTGAATGTAGTTTGTTTTGCAAATAGGGCAAAGTTCCAAATCCAAGTCGCTTGCATAATCTTCTTTGTTTGCCGAAAGTTCTGCTTTGCACACACTGCAAAGTTTGTCTTTCTTTTCGATGTAATTAAGTTCACATCTTGGGCATCTAACATAAACAGGTTTTCTCATAAAATCTCCTTTTGTGTTCGCATTTATTCTACAAACATTTGAACATATTGTCAACTAAATTGAATTAGTTTTTCATTTTTTTAAGGTTAAGATTATCTTCCGCCTGTGAAAGTCTTAGATATACAGGCAAAAGGTCTTTTTCCTCAACATACTTTTCTTCTAATTTACATCTTTGTGCAAAAGATAGAACATCTTCACTGCTAAACTCTATTTGCTTTTCAGTTAGCGACTGAGTGTTGTCCCCAACTAAGCCAATTTTGACATAATCAAGAGTTTGCAATTGCTCAAGTGTAATCATTTTGTCCTCACACAGTCTTTTCCCGTCTTTATCGAACTCTGCAACAAAGAACAAACCAGACAAACCATTTAGCACGCAAGCAAATGGTTGCGAACAAATTTTTTGTTGTGAAATTATATATGCCATAAGTTCCAACGATGACATTGCAACAAGTTTTAGATTCTTATTAACGCAAGCAAGTGCCTTCGCAATTGAAACCCCAATTCTAAGTCCCGTGAAAGAACCAGGCCCTACAACAACTGCCAATGTTTCAATTTCGTTTATATCAACACCAACTTCTTGGCACATTTCATCAATGTTTTTTAGCACATTTTCGGAATGTTTGCTTTTGGCATCAATTTCCCTACAAACTTGTTTGTCTGCCAATTTTATACCCAAATTCGCAGTCATAAATGCCGTATTAATTGCTAACATTTGCAACCTCCTTGATTATCACCCTTCTACCATTTTGTGATAGTTTGGAAATTTCGACAACATAATCAACGCTTGGAATAAGTCCTTCAACATTTTCTGCCCACTCAACAAAACAAACACCATCTAGCGAGTTTTTGTCAAAATATTCTTCAAATCCAACCCCCATTGCTTCTTCAGCAGAAGAAAGACGATACATATCAAAATGATAAATTGGAAATTCTGCCTGATAGGTGTTCATAAGCGTATAAGTTGGGCTTGTTACTGCATCGCTGCTTCCAAGGGCAGTTACAACCTCTTTAACAAATGTAGTTTTTCCACTTCCCAAATCGCCTTGCAACAAAACTATTGTAGATGGTTTTAAAACTTTTGAAAAAGCAATTGCAAGCTTTTTCATTTCTGCTAAATTTAATAAATCCATTTTTATTCTCATTCTTTATTCCTTTTTTTCTTTTGAACATATCTCATAAACATAATGCCAAGCATACATATAACTGCCGAAACAGTAACGCCAGCTAAGACATCAGTCAAATAGTGTTTTCCCAAATACATTCTTGAGAGACAAACCAACCCCACAAACACAAAACCAAACAAGATTGTCCAAACTTTCATTGCTTTTGTTTTGCAATTTCCAAGCAAAAAGTAGCATACAAACATTGCAATTGCGGTTGCGCAAGCACAATGCCCACTTGGAAATGAATAATCCGACACAGCATCACCCACATTAAAAATAGTGTCAGACGCATTGAATGGTCTTGTTCTGGCAACACACAATTTTAAGATGCTTACAGCCAAATATACGAAACCATATGTAAAAAGATACCAAAAACACATTTTTTTCTTAAACACTAAGAAAAATATGGCCAATGCAACAACACCGACAACACTGCCGACTGCCGAAATAATTTGAAATGCGATATCAAAGAATGGAGTTCTCCTAGATTGCAAGAATTCAATTATTTTTATTTCAAATTCCATAAGACTATTTTACCAAATAATACGGAAAAATACAAACATTTCAACAAACAAACCCTGCAAGAAAAAAAATAAACCCCGCTGGGTCTATTTTTTTGTCATTTCTTTATACTTACACTAACCCCGTCCTCAAAATCATAAACTGCCGTTTCCATCTCGGCGTCTGTTGTTATGATTTGCAAGAACTTTCGCAAGTTGTTGACGATTGAACGGTGTTTATGAATGATTTTTTCATTGCTCTTAACCAACCCATAATACATAATATCATCAGCCATAAGAACTCCACCGCTTTTCAACATTGCCTTTAAAAGTGGATAATATTTATAATATTGTCCCTTTGGTCCATCTAAAAAGATAAAGTCATATTGCTCGCTATTTTCCCGTTCTAAAAACTCAATGGCATCACAACAAACAACTTCAAATCTTCCACCAAACCCTAAATTTTCGAGGTTTTGTTTTGCATCAGCAACATTCTGCACATCTTTTTCAACGGTTTTCAAAAAGCAATTTGGACATTCTTGCAAAATCAAACTTGCAGAACACCCTAAAAAAGTTCCAATTTCCAAAACCTTTTGCGGTTTCTTCTCGTGAAGAAGTTGTGTCAAGAGTTGTGCTGTTTTTTTCCTGATTATTGGAGCATATTCGTGTTTTTCAAATCCAACAAACTTTTCTTTATCAATCATAACTTCAGCCTTAATCTAACAAGCAGATTGTCAAAATCATAGGTCTGCGTTTTGTTCTCTTATAAATAAAATTAGACACATTTCTTCTTGTTGCATTTTTAATAACTGCTGGGTCGCAACCACGCAAATCTTGTTCCTTAAGTGAAGCAACAATCATATTTTTTGTATCTTGCACAAAAGCCTCTGCCTCATCTTGATAAACAACCCCTCTTGTGATGATGAAAGGTTCACCAACAACTTCACCTGAAATGTTGTTAATTGTCATAACAACAACACAGATTCCGTCTTCTGAAAGTTGTTTTCTTTCTCTTAAAACATTGCTGTCCATATCGCCAATGCCATAACCATCGATAAGTCTTTGACCCGCAGTTACGAAGCCTGTTTTCTTGATTGAGTTTGGGGTCATTTCAATTTGTGCACCCAAAGTTGCAATTACAATGTTTCTTTCTTCCATTCCAAGTGCCATTGCAAGTTGTTTGTGCATCTTCAAATGTCTATATTCCCCGTGAACAGGAATAAAGAATTTAGGTTTTGTCAAAGAATGGATTGTTTTAATTTCTTCTTGACAAGCGTGGCCTGATGCGTGAACTTCTGAAAGTTCATCATAAATGACATCGGCTCCTTTTTGGAAAAGTGCATTGATAACATTGTAAACACTCTTTTCGTTTCCTGGAATTGGAGAAGATGAGAACACAATCAAATCGTTTTCACCTATCTTAATTTGTTTAAATTCTCCGGTTGCCATTCTTGTAAGTGCACTTAAAGGTTCTCCTTGACTTCCTGTTGTTACGATAAGAAGTTCTTTGTCAGCATATTTGTCAATTTTGTCAATGTCCACCAAGATGTCTTTATTGTAAGTAATTTCGCCAATCTTTGAGCCAACTTCGGTGATATTAATCATACTTCTTCCCGTAAAAGCAACTTTACGACCATATTTTTCAGCCAAATTCAAAATTTGTTGAAGTCTATGAATGTTAGAGGCAAATGTTGCAACAAAAATTCTGTTTTCTGTGTGAGATTTAAAAATTTCTTCTAAAGCTCTGCCAACATTTTTTTCACTCATAGAATAACCTGATCTGCAAACATTTGTGCTTTCACACATGAGGAGGTTGACTCCCTTCTTTCCGAGTTCGCCAAATCTTTGAAGGTCTGTCATAACTCCGTCAATTGGTTCAAAATCAATTTTAAAGTCCCCAGTATGCACAACATTTCCTGCTGGGGTGCTGATGCAAAGAGCAAGTGCCCCTGCAATCGAGTGTGAAACTTTGATAAACTCAACAGAGAACGCACCAATTTTCAAAACATTTTTAGGTTTAACAGTTACTGCTTTGTAAGCAACTTTAGGATGCTCTTTCATTTTGTTTTCAACAAGAGCCAATGTAAGTCTTGAACCATAAATTGGTGCTTTAATTTGTTGCAATACAAATGGCAATGCTCCAATATGGTCTTCGTGCCCGTGAGTTAAAATAATTGCCTTGATTTTTTCTTTGTTGTTGATAAGATAAGTAAAGTCTGGAATTACAACATCAATACCCGGCAAATCTTCTCCAGGGAAAGTTAAACCAGCATCAACAACAATGATTTCATCATTAAATTCAAAAGCGGTCATATTTTTTCCGATTTCACCCACACCGCCTAGAAAGGTGATTTTCAATTTATTACTCATTATTTACTCCTTTTTTAATTAGCAAAAAATCTTTGCGAAAGCAAAGTATAATACGACATAACGCCTTATTATGTAAATCCCCCTTATTTACTTAAAAAGTCGCAAGGACGACTCCGCAAAA
>JAGBBH010000051.1 GCA_017938505.1 Clostridia bacterium
AACTACTTTTGCTTCTGTTGCAATTGCCGCATGGTCTGTTCCTGGAGTCCAAAGTGCTTCAAAACCATTCATTCTTTTAAAACGAATGACAATGTCTTGAATTGTGTTGTTAAGTGCGTGCCCAACATGCGCCTTTCCTGTAACATTTGGAGGAGGCATACAAATGCTAAACTTCTTCTTTTTATTGTTTGGTTTTGCTGAAAAATATTTCTTTTCAAGCCAAGTTTGATAAATTTTGTTCTCAAATCCTTGAGGATTGTATGTTTTTTCCATAGTTTTAACTCCTAATGCAATTATTTTACTACAAAACAAAAATTTTTCAAAACAAAACAGCATTATTTTCAACAAATCTTCTCTAAACACAATCTTTTTATGTTGCATATCTTGTATTTTGTAAGGAGGAAAAATGAAATTACTTAGAAAAATCACTATATTTTCTTTAATCGCCCTGTTTGTATGTTCAACGAGCCTGCTTTCTGTAGGGTGTGGAAAGAAAAAAGATTATAACACAATAGAGTTAAACGAAGTAACTCACAGCATTTTCTATGCACCACTTTATGTCGCAATCAATAATGGCTATTTTGAAGAAGAAGGCCTAACCATAAACCTAACAAATGGCGGAGGTTCAAACACATCAATGAGTGCGTTGTTAACAGGTTCCGCAGACATAATCTTGGCAGGACCAGAAACAGTGGTATTCACCCAACAAGAAGGAGTTTCCGACAAACCAGTAGTTTTCGGACAACTAACCCACTGCGACGGTTCTTTTATAGTTTCAAAAGATGCGGTTGAAAATTTCACATTGGCAGATCTTGTTGGAGAAACCATAATTGGCGGACGCGCTGGCGGCCTTCCTGCAATGACACTTGAATATATCATTGAAAAGAATGGTTACACGATTGGAACGGGTGCAAATGAAATCAATTTGCGAACAGATGTCGCCTTCAATTTGACCGCAAGCGTTTGGGAAGGAGATTCAAGTGTAAAATATTGCACATTGTTTGAACCTACAGCAACAAATGTGGCAAACCAAAATGGAGCATCAATTGTCGCAAGTCTTGGAGAAATGTCAGGAAGCATACCATACACTTGCTTTGCAACAAGACAGAGTTTTCTTGAAAAGCACGAAGATGTGGCAGAGAAATTTTTAAAAGCAATTATCAAAGCATATAAATTCATTGAAGAAAATGAAGCCGAAACTGTTGCAGAAGCACTTTTACCATCTTTTGATGGAAACACAATCAGCGAACTTGCAGTTGCCGTTGAACACTATATGTCCATTGGCGCTTGGAGTGAAAATATGGTATTAACAGAGCAAAGTTTCACAAACCTTATGAATGTAATGCTAAATGCTGAAGAAATTACCGAAACCTCTCCTTGGTCGAGCATTGTTGATAATTCATTGGCTGAAAAATTGGCAGCATAAACCTTTAACATTGTTCAAATAAAAAGAACAAACAACAAATAAAACAAAAAAACACCAAACAAGATTCTTTCTCATTTGGTGTTTTTTCATTTTTATTTAACTTTTCTTAAAAATCAAATTTTTAACAGATTAGAAATACATTCCTTTAACATTCTTCTTTTTGAAAGAACCACCACCTCTAGAAGCCCTTCCACCGCCACCACGGCGTTTTGCCACAACTACGATGACAATAATGAGAACTATAAGAACCACTCCGCCACCTGCACCTGCAACAATCCAAATCCAAGTTTTATCTTCTTTCTTTTCTTCTTCAGTTTGAATTTTAATGTTGAAAGTTTCTTCAAAGTCAGCACTGTTTAATGCATTCATATTAATATGGAACTTATAGTGTGTCAAACCACTTTCTGAAAAAGGTTCCTCAATCAATTCACAGAACACAAGTTCGTTAGACTCTGTTTTATAAATACCCAAGTTTTCAATAAAGAGTTCAACATCAAATGCAAAGTCTTTCAAAATATAGATATCGAGGCGAATTTTTTCTCCAGTTTTTGAAACATCAGCGAATTGAGTGCTGTCCGTAATCACCTTTTCTCCAGCAAACAATTCAACTTTTGCAACGCCTTCATCCATATCAAATGTCAAACGACAAGCATTTTCAACATATCGTGCATAAATTGAGCAATTGTCTGAAATAACTTTCAAGACATCATCTTCAAACGGAACACCAAAATCGAAAGAAAGGATTTGCACATTTCCACCGGTGAGTCTTGTATCTCCACCTTCTTTTTCAATGAACCAACCATCAAATTTAATTGGCGAATTGTCTTTTTCAATCGTTCCGAAAGCATAAGGTTCAGGTCTGCCATATTTAATTTCTTTGTCAACGATTTGCAGTCTGTAAACTTCTGAAGAAGTGCTAGAAGCATAATAAACATAAGCAGGAGTTTCCCCTTCAACAACTTGCAACTCTCCACCTTCATCTTCAACAAACAATTTGGAAGTGATTGAAATTGTAAACTTTTTTTCAGGAACATCAATTCCATATTCGCCTTTTGTTGAAAGGTTTACAGAATTGATTGTGATGCTAAATGATTTTTCTTCAGCGTTGTTTGAAATTGAATAGAACTTCTCGTTTGCCCCTGTAAATCTATAAGAGCCATCAGTGTTTTCATTGATTCCTGCAATCTGAGCACCATCAAGTTGCAGTCCGCTGAGGTTATAATATTTATCCATTCCCGTTTTAAACTTAAAACTCAAAGAAACACTTTCACCATATCTATAACTTGACTGTAAAGTGCTTGTTGCTTCCAAGACATCATTGTTTAAATTGTTTGCAAGTTTAACAATAAAGTTGCCATAGAAACATTGCAAGTTAATTGTGTTTGCACCAACATACCAAACAGAATCGAAATCCCATTC
The DNA here is from genome assembly GCA_017938505.1 of Clostridia bacterium. Taxonomy (GTDB): domain Bacteria; phylum Bacillota; class Clostridia; order Christensenellales; family UBA1242; genus Caccovivens. The sequence continues at coordinate 2,846 of JAGBBH010000051.1, forward strand.
GCCATACATATCGTGCCACTTTTGGT
>JAGBBH010000052.1 GCA_017938505.1 Clostridia bacterium
GAGTTCTTGTGGAGTCGCTTCAAGAAGAAAATGTGATGAAATTATCAAAAGTGGCAGGGTGTCTGTAAATGGAACAGTTGTTGACAATTTGGCAACAACTGTCAATGAAAAAAAAGATGTTGTTGAATTTGATGGAACGATGCTTAAACTTCCAAATGAGTTTGTTTATTTGAAATTGAACAAACCAAAGGGTTATGCTTGCACAAATTCTGATGAAAAGGGAAGAAAAACAGTTTTTGACCTTGTTGACAACGAAAATAGGCTTTTTAGCGTTGGTCGTCTTGACTATGACACAGAAGGACTCCTCTTCTTGACTAATGATGGCGATTTCGCAAATTTGGTTACTCACCCTAAATTCCATTTTGAAAAAGAATATGTTGTAACCGTTGAAGGTGAAATTAAAGAAAGCGAACTTGCTGTGCTTCGCAAGGGGGTCGTTGTTGATGGCGAAAGAATGCCGTCTGCAAAGGTTAAGTTTGTTTCTTATGATGGAAAATTTAGCAAAGTGTCTGTTGTGATTGATGAAGGGCAAAATCATCAAGTTAGGCGTATGTTTGATGCCATTGGCAAGGCAATTAAACTTCTAAAAAGAGTGCGTATTGGAAAAGTTGTTCTTGGCGGACTTTATAGAGGAAAAACAAAACCTTTGTCGCAAGAAGAAATTGATTTCTTTAAAGAGGCAAGCAGATGAGAATTGCTGTAATTGGAGCGGGTGCTTCTGGACTTTTTGTTGCAGGACTTTTGGCACAAGAACACGAGGTTGTTGTTTTTGACAAAAATGAAAAAGTCGGGAAAAAGTTATATATAACCGGAAAGGGGAGATGTAACATTACAAATTTGACAGAAACTGAGGAGTTCTTGAAAAATGTTGTTCGAGGAGAAAAGTTTCTTCGCAGTTCACTTTCCGCTTTTTCAAGTTATGATTGTGTTGATTTTTTTGAAGGTTTGGGATTAAAAACAAAAGTCGAAAGAGGAAATCGTGTTTTTCCACAAAGCGACAAATCAAGTGATGTGATTAAGGTTTTAAAAGAAAGACACTGCAAAAATGTCGAGTTTTTGCTAGACAATGAAGTGTTTTCTGTTGAAAAGCAGGAGGAAAGCTTACAAGAAAATTCCAAATTTGTTGTTAAGTCAAGATTGGGTCAATTTGAGTTTGATAAGGTCATTGTTGCAACGGGCGGTGTAAGTTATAAGGCAACAGGAAGTGATGGTTCTGGATATAAAATTGCAAAAAAATTCGGTCATTTTGTTGAGCCTCTTGTGCCAGCACTTTGTGCTCTGAAGATTTCAGATTGGTTTGTTGGTCTGTTGCAAGGGGTTTCACTTAAAAATGTTGAGTTGAAAGTCGACTCCGATGGAAAGAAAAAAGGATTTTTTGGTGAAATGCTTTTTACTGATGAGGGAATCTCTGGACCAATTGTTTTAACTGCTTCAAGTTTCATTAACAGGGCACAAAATGTTGAGGTTGCAATAGATTTTAAACCAGCATTGTCAAATGAGCAACTTGATTTAAGGCTGCTTCGTGATTTTGAAGAAAACCGCAACAAAGAAATAAAAAGCGTTGTTAGAGGGTTGTTGCCTAAAGCGGTGGCAGAAGTCTTTGTTAAAGTTGTTGGACTTGATGAAAATCAAAAAGTGAACAGCATAACCAAGCAAGAAAGGTTGAATATTGTGAACAATTTGAAGAATTTTAAACTTTCTTATGGAGGACTTTATGATATTAACTCTGCGATAATTACAAGCGGAGGAGTTTCGTTGAAAGAAATCAATCCAAAAACCTTTGAAAGCAAATTACAAAGTGGGTTGTATTTTGTTGGTGAAGTGCTTGATGTAGATGCACTTACGGGAGGATTTAATCTTCAAATTGCGTGGGCAACTGCATTTTCGTGTGCTAGAAATATTTAATTAAATCAGTTTTTTAAAAGGGAATTTTGTTATGTTTTTGTGGTTATCTAGAATTTTGTGCTTTATTCCGCTTAATATTTTGCACCCAACAGTGATTAAGGGGAGAAAAAATATGCCTAAAGGCAAGGCTGTTGTTTGTTGCAATCATTTGTCAAACTGGGACATTCCGCTTTATTACCTTAACACCAGTGAGAAAATGGGAATTTTGGCAAAAAAGGAAATTTTTAAAAATAAACTTTTTGGTGCTCTTATGAAAGATTATGGAGGAATCCCAATTGATAGAGATTCAAATGATTTGAATGCAATAAAACAGTGCTTCAAAATCTTGAAAGAAGATAAAAAGTTGTTTGTTTTTCCAGAGGGAACAAGACTTAAAAATGATGAAGATGTTTTGGGAGAACTTAAAAGCGGAATGGCAATGATTGCAATTAAGACAAAATCTCCAATTGTTCCTGTTTGGATTGCAAAAAGACCAAGGTTTTTTAGATGTAGTGTTTATTACATTGGCGACCCCTTTGAACTCTCTGAGTTCTATGGAAAAAAACTTGATGAGGAAACTTTAAATAAGGCAAATGAAGTTGTCAGAGCAAAAATGTTGGAACTTAGAGAAAAAAGTCTTGCAAAAAAGAAAAAGAAGTCAAAAAATTGATTGACTTTTTTTTCTTGATTTGTTATTCTTGATTTGAATTTATTTGTGCTGACAAATTTGCTTTTTAATTTGCGACAGCTAGGGAAAGGATAAACTATGAACGAAAATTTTAATTTAGATGCAATTGACAAGACCTTTACTTCTTATAAGAAAGGTCAGACTTTTGGCGGAGTTGTTGTGCTTAGGCGTGCTGACGGAGTTATTTTTAACATTGGCGGCAAAAATGATGCATACATTCCTGCTAGCGACTTTGAAGATTATGATGCGGTAAAAATTGGAGACCGCTTTGAAGTGGTTATTACAAATCAAAAAAATGAAGAAGGTTTGATCGAAGCTTCAAAAAGTTTGGCGGACAATCTTAGAATTGCAAACCAAAATGCACTAAGCTTGCGTTTGGGAAGCAAGTTCTCTTTTGTTGCAACTGGAGTTGGCAATGGATTGATGTCAAAAATGGGCGACTATACAATTATTGTTCCATTTGACCAAGTGTCAGAAAGATATGTAAAAAACTTCCACTCGTTTGTTGGCAAACAAATGGAAGCGGTCGTAACCGAAATTGACAAAGAAAACAAAAACATTGTTGCAAGTGTTAAACTTTTGCAAGAACAAACAAGAATTGCAATTGAAAACAATTTTTGGAACATTATTTTTGTAAACAAGGTCGTTAACGGAAAAGTTGCAAGAATTATGCCTTATGGTGCATTTGTAAGTGTTGAAGGGTTTGATTGCTTCTTGCATATCTCAAACATTTCATATGACAAGTTGCAAAAGGTTGAAGATGTCTTAAATGTTGGAGATGAAAGACAATTTAAGGTTATTGGAATTGACAAAGAAAATAAGAAAGTTGAGCTTTCACTTAAGGCTTTGTTGGAAGACCCAAAAATTGCAAGGGTTAAAAGTTTGGAAACTGGTGCGGTTTATGATGCTGAAGTTGTTAAACTTTTGCAATTTGGTGCTATTGTTAAAGTAGAAAACGGTGCCACAGGGCTTCTTCATATTTCAAATTGCACAGAGGATAAGACAAAGAAAATTTATGAACTTGTTAAAGTTGGGGATAAGGTGAGAGTTGAACTTATTTCTAAAGATGAGGAAACTCAAAAAATTTCCTTTAAACTTGAAAGTATGAAGGAATAGGTTATTGTAACATAACTTGTTTTAGCAAAAATGAAATTAATTTTACTTTGAAATGTAAAACATAGATTGTGTTTTTAAAATCATCTAAACGGCAACGAAAATTGCTGTTTTAGATGTTTGTGCTAATGTGGCTCAGTCGGTAGAGCAGTTGATTCGTAATCAACAGGTCGCGGGTTCGAATCCCGCCATTAGCTCCAAAAATGATGTGTTTGGTTTAGGGATTCTCACCCGCGACCGTGCGGTAGATGCAGAGTGTGAGGGTGAGTGTGCATCAAAAGACAAAAGATTTTGACAATCTTTGTCTTAAGCGAATCCCGCCATTAGCTCCAAAAATGATGTGTTTGGTTTAGGGATTCTCACCCGCGACCGTGCGGTAGATGCAGAGTGTGAGGGTAAGTGTGCATCAAAAGACGAAAGATTTTGACAATCTTTGTCTTAAGCGAATCCCGCCATTAGCTCCAAAAATGATGTGTTTGGTTTAGGGATTCTCACCCGCGACCGTGCGGTAGATGCAGAGTGTGAGGGCGAGTGTGCATCAAAAGACGAAAGATTTTGGCAATCTTTGTCTTAAGCGAATCTCGCCATTAGCAAGCAAAAAAAATGTTTGTTTAATTCAATTAAAAATGCTACATCTGTTGTGGCATTTTTTAATTTATACCATTGACAATGAGGGATTTATGTGTTAGAATGATTTTGTAATTTGGAGGCAAGTTATGTATTATCAAAATATGCACGATTTTTCACTTTTTGTTGAATATGAAACAGTAACTTACAATGTTTTTTATATGAGACACAACTTTTCTCATGGAAACTGCGGAGAAATGACAGAAGAACAATTTAAAAAGTTGGACAGGGAAAATATGAGAAGTGTTTTGCCTTCATATAATGAAATTGTCAAAAGAGTTGGCGAAGAAAATTTTAAGGATTGGTACAGACATCAAAAAACTTTTTGGAACAAACTTGATGGGAACAAATATGACCAATTTTGCAAAATTGAAAAGAAAAGTAGGGAGCAAGGGGAAGGTTCAGGCAATCAAGAACTTGTGAGATTTTTGAAGAAAGAGGGGTATATAGACTTTGTCCCTGCCAAATTGCCAGAAAACACTGAAAAGACAAAAAGTTAATGAACTGTTAACAAAAAGTTTTAATATAAAAAATTGATTGCTTTTAAGGAGAAAAGAAAATGCTTGAATATGATTTTGGTGTGTTAGATGATGATTTTATAACCGTATGGTCAATGTTTATTTTGACACAAGATTATGGTTGCATAAAGGGAAGTCTTGAAAAATTGGCAGAAA
>JAGBBH010000053.1 GCA_017938505.1 Clostridia bacterium
ATCGTCATCATTCGTTCTGTGAATAACTGCTTTCACTACTCCAACAAAAGTTTTAAGTGGTTTGTGCTGTCCCAAAACATAGGCATCAAGTTCTTCTCCATCACCAGAAACTGTGTTTGGAATGTATCCATAATTTACAGGATAAATGAACCCGTGTTTTGGATGTGCACTGCCAAGAGGTCTGTCCATAACAATCTCTACTTCTTTTCCAAGATAATCTTTTATATTCATTTTCATTTCCTCCTTTAATGAAAGTGAACCGTCATAGACCTAGACTAGTCAATTACAACTTCTGGGTCGCCATCATCTTTTTTGTCTGATGAACCAGCATTTGTTCCATCAGCACCAGCAGCACCATTTGGATTTGCATTTTGATACATCTTTGTGAAGACTTCGTTTGAAACTTGTGTAAGTTCTTCCAACCCTTTTTTCAATACTTCCGTTTCTTCACTAACAAAATCTTTCTTTGCTTTTTCAATTGCATCTTCCAACTTTTTCTTGTCATCTTCTGAAAGTTTGTCGCCATTTTCTTTAAGCATCTTTTCCAAACTGTAAACCATATTGTCTGCTTGGTTCTTTGTTTCAACAAATTCTTTTCTCTTTTTGTCTTCTTCTGCGTGAGCTTCTGCTTCTTTAATTGCTTTGTCGATGTCAGCTTCACTCAAGTTTGAAGATGCAGTAATTGTAATGTTTTGTTCCTTGTTTGTTCCAAGGTCTTTTGCAGAAACTTTAACAATTCCGTTTGCATCAATGTCGAATGTAACTTCAATTTGAGGAACTCCTCTTGGTGCTGGTGGAATGTCTGAAAGTTGGAATCTTCCCAATGTTTTGTTTTGAGCAGCAAATTCTCTTTCGCCTTGCAAAACATGAATGTCAACGCCTGGTTGATTGTCTGCAGCAGTAGAGAAAATTTGAGATTTCTTTGTTGGAATTGTTGTGTTTCTTTCAATAAGTTTTGTAAACACACCGCCCAAAGTTTCAATTCCAAGAGAAAGTGGAGTTACATCAAGAAGAAGAACATCTTTAACATCGCCCGCCAAAACACCAGCTTGAATTGCAGCACCAACAGCAACACATTCATCAGGATTGATGCCCTTAAATGGTTCTTTTCCTGTAAAGTTTTTAACTGCTTCAACAACTGCTGGAATTCTTGTTGAACCACCAACAAGAACAACTTTGTCAATTTGAGATGAACTAAGTTTTGCATCTGCAAGAGCTTTTGCACAACAATCTGTTGTTTCTTTTACCAAGTCTTCTGTAATGGCATCAAATTTTGCTCTAGAAATTTCAACTTCCAAGTGTTTTGGACCGTTTGCATCAGCAGTGATAAATGGCAATGAAACTGTTGTCATTGGAGTTGCTGAAAGGTCGATTTTTGCCTTTTCAGCTGCCTCTTTAAGTCTTTGCATAGCAAGTTTGTCTTTTGACAAATCCATTCCATTTGTTGCCTTAAATTCTTCAACCAAAAGGTCAATGATTCTGTTGTCAAAATCATCTCCACCAAGTTTTGTGTTTCCGTTTGTTGAAAGCACTTCGAACACATTGTCCCCAATTTCAAGAATTGAAACATCAAATGTTCCACCACCAAGGTCATAAACCAAAATCTTTTGGTTCTTGTTTTCACCTTTGTCAAGACCATAAGCAAGAGCAGCAGCTGTTGGTTCGTTGATAATTCTAAGAACTTCGAGTCCAGCAATTTTTCCAGCATCTTTTGTTGCTTGTCTTTGACTGTCGTTGAAGTAAGCAGGAACAGTGATAACAGCTTGTGTAACTTTTTCTCCAAGATAACTTTCTGCATCATTTTTAAGTTTTCCCAAAATCATAGCAGAAATTTCTTGTGGAGAATATTCTTTTCCGTTAAGTTTTGCTTTGAAGTTTGTTCCCATTTCTCTTTTGATTGAAATGATAGTGTTGTCGTGGTTAACAATTGCTTGACGCTTTGCAACTTTACCTACAAGTCTTTCTCCGTCTTTTGTGTAAGCCACAACAGAAGGAGTTGTTCTATCTCCTTCAGCGTTTGCGATAACTGTTGGTTTTCCACCTTCCATAACAGCAACGCAAGAGTTTGTTGTTCCTAAGTCAATTCCGATAATTTTGCTCATAATTCTTTACTCCTTTTTTAAATTATTTTTTCTATTTCATCATCGTTTTCATTGTTTTTTTGAATAATTTGTTGTTTTTCGGCAAATTTTTGCCTATTTTCTTCGATTTTTTTGCGTTTTTCCAAATATTTTTGCCAAGGCCAAGTAAAATTTGCTTCTACTTCTTTTTTGTCCTCATCAAAAATAATGAATGTATATCTTGAAATTAACATTGCCCGCTGAATGATTGTTCCGTTGTCTTTTTCCAGACACAATTCATACAATCTTTCACCCCTAAAATCTTCATCTCTTGCTTTTCTTATGATATTTTTTCGATAATCATATAATTCTCTTTCGTGCCATTTTCGATTTTTCATTTGCAAAAAGATTTCAATTTCTTGGGCAAGTCCTTTCATTTTTCACCTGCCAAATTAACTCAATTTGTTAACAACAACTTTGGCATATCTTATAACCTTTCCATTCATTTTCCAGCCTGCTTGATATTCTTCCAAAATTATGTCGTCTTCTTGTTCAGGATTTGCAAAAACTGCAATAACTTCGTGCAAATTGTGGTCAAATTTATGTCCAACGCTTTCAATTTTTTCAACCTTAAGGTCTTTGAGTGCATTTATGATTTTTTCTTCAATCATTGTTACCCCAGCAAGCACTCCTTCATCAGAAATGCTTTTCTTTGCCTCTTTAAATGTGTCAAGACAAGGCAAAAACACCTCAATTACACTTCTTCTGCCCATTTCTCTGTGCAAATCAAGTTGCTCTGCAACATGCTTGCGATAGTTGTCAAAATCTGCTTGCAAGCGTTGTGCCATAGCTAAATATTGATTTACTCTTTCGTGGTCATGACATTCGCAATCACAATTTTCATCACACCCTTCATCACATTCACAGTTTTCGTGGCAATGACATTCACCTTCTTCACATTCACAATGTTCACTGCAAGAACATTCCCCGTGATGATGTTCGTGTCCGCAATGACATTCGTGTTCGTGTGTTATGCCTTTGCAACTGTCTTCTTCGTGGCAAGTGCAACCTTCGCCACAAGTGCAATTTTCTCCACAATTACACTCTTTACCTTCTGCACAACCACAATTTTCATTTTCGTGGCAATGGCAGTGTTTCTTTTCTTTTTCTTTCATCTATTCTCCTTTCTCTTTGTTAAGTTCATCAATAACCACTTTCAAAGCAGAAGCAATGCCCATATAATCCATTTTTTGTGGACCAAACACACCAATTGATGCAAGTTTGTTTCCTCCAACAATGATTGGAGCCTTAACAACCGAACATTTTTGTCCATTGTCATCAGCAACCACCGCAGAAATTTCACTGTCATCATTGTCTAAAACTTCAATGAGTTCTTCTTCATCATTTAAAGTTTTAAGCACTTTTTTTGCTTCTTCCAATTTTTCATTGTCAACCAAATCAACAACATTTTCTGCTTGCACATTCAACAACTTTTGTTTGTTAATTTTTGACAAACCAAGAACAATGTTGTCAACAACTTGTTGGAATGCTTCAATTTCGCCATTCATTCCTTTTTTGAGGTCTTTGATGTTTTCCATCATAAATCCCATAGTTTCACCTTTGAAATATTTGGTCAAATAGTTTGAAGCATCTTGACAATTTTGTGCTGTTGCAACAATGTCCATAGTGTTTGTGATATAACCATAATTTGTTCCTATCAACACCATACATTTATCGCCAAGAAGTGGAATGATTTTGAACTCCTGTAAAATCAAATTTTCAATGCCATTGACAAGCACAACTGTTGGATAGTTTGTTGCCTTGCTAATGATTTTTGCAATTCCAGCAACAATGTCTGTTAAACTTTGTGTTCTGTTTTCAATCAGCTTTCTAACATCTTCAAGTTCAGCATTGGTCGCTTTGATGTTTTTGAGCAAATTTTCAACATAGAAGCGATAACCCTGTGCCGTTGGAATTCTGCCACCAGAAGTGTGAAGTTGTTTCAAAAAGCCCATAGCTTCCAGTGCGTTAAGTTCTGCTCGCAAGGTTGCAGTTGAAACTTCAAGCGAGGTTCTGTCTTTAACCGAACCACTTGTAATTGGTGCAGAATCTTTAATAAACTCCTCAACAGCAATATTCAAAATTTTGATTTTTCTTTCGGAAAGTTCCATAATTTCAATCCTTTAGATTTTATTGCTAGCACTCTCGACTTTTAAGTGCTAGCACTATTATATGCGGTTGCAAAAAAAAAGTCAACAAAAAATGTCAACTTTTTTAAAATTTTTTTTTCAATTGTATTTTCGCTAAAATTTTGTTGTTAATTTCTCACAAAACAACACTCGCCTTTCCTCTTTCAGTTTGCAGAGCAAAGTTTTGCATACACGGGGTCAGATTCATTAATATAGGCAAAATATTGTGGCAACCTTATGTTTGCATTGACTTTTCTAAGTTCTGCCAAAGTTACTGGTTTTGAAAACTTTTTAACATCGTAAATTTTAAGAGCATAACATTTAGAATTGTTTTCGCCAAAATATTTAACGATTTCCCAACCATCATCACGCTTGTCATACCCCGTTTGTTTTAAAATTTCTTTCGTGTTTCCACATAAAACTTCTGAAACTTTGAAAGTGCCAACAAAAGCTTTGTCGTCTTTTGCAGAATAGATATAAATTTCTTTGTTTAAGTCGCCTTCTTTAAGTGGACTTTTTCGGAATTCAAATCCCTTTGTTCCATCAAAAATTTGTCTTGCATAATAAGACATAATTGACATAACCATAATGCGTTTCACAACATATACCCCTTTGTCTGTTTACACAACATTACAACTTAATGGCAATGTCCCAAGCACGCCAAATAACCGTCCTAAGATTGCCAACCTCATAGGCATCTCCAACAATGTGAATGTGTTTTGATGCCTTCGCAATTGGTGCTGGATTGTATCCAATTGCAGTGATGACAGAATCTGCTTTAATTCTCTTTTCTGTTCCGTCTTTGCCCGCAATGATAACTGTTTTGTTCTTAATTTCCTTTACAGTAGATTCGAGATAAACAGGAGTGTTTTTATATTTCAAATAATCTCTCAAATATGATGAGTTTGCAAGACAAATTCCTTGAACGGCCATAAGGTCATCTTTCGCTTCAACAACGACTGGTTTTTTGCCCTTTAAAATAAGTTCATACGCAATTTCACAACCTGTCAAACCGCCACCAATAACCACTACATTTTCGCCAATTTCTGCACCATTCAAATAGTCCACAGCATCAATGGCTCTTTCTGCTCCTGCAAGTTTGAGTTTTCTTGGTTTTGCTCCAGTTGCAATGACAATTTCATCTGCATCAAGTTTTGAAATGTCAGTAATTTCAGTGTTAAATTTAACTTCAATTCCAAGTTTCTTTATCTGGTTTCTAAACCACTTAATAAGCAATTTGTCCTTTTCTTTAAATGCTGGTGCCGCTGCAGGAATAAACACACCACCAAGAACATCAGTTTTTTCGTAAATTGTAACTTTATGACCTCTTAAAGTTGCAACACGAGCAACTTCCATTCCACCAATTCCACCACCAATGACAGCAATTTTCTTTGCTTTCTTTGCTGGTTTATAGTCATATTTGCCTCCGTCCATTGTCGTAGGATTGAGTGCACATCTTGACATATGCGTTGAATCTGACATTGGAACATCACAAGCAACACCTTTATAGTGTGCCATAGGCAAACAAGCATTATGACAACAAATGCAAGGCATAATGTCTTCAAGTCTTTCTTCTTTAAGTTTTGTTATCCATTGGTTGTCTGTCAAGAATTGTCTTGCAACCCCCATAGCATCAATCTTGTTTGCTTTAATTGCTTTTGCAGCAGTGTCTGGTTCCATACGACCAGCACACACAACAGGAATGTCAACCGCTTTTCTCAATGTTGCAACATCATCAAGATTGCAGTTAAGTGGCATATATTGAGGTGGGTGAGCCCAATACCACGCATCATAAGTTCCATTGTCGCAGTTAAGCATATCATAGCCAGCATCTTGAAGATATTTTGCCGCCTTCTTGCTTTCTTCCATATCACGACCAACTTCCGCATATTCCTCGCCAGGAACCGCCCCTTGTTGGAATCCCTTTGTCTTGCTTTCAACCGAATATCTAACAGAAACAGGATAGTCTTGCCCACATTCCTTCTTAATTGCCTTAACAATGTCAACGGCAAAGCGGTATCTGTTTTCAAAACTGCCACCATATTCGTCGGTTCTTTTGTTTGTATATTCTGTTGCAAATTGGTCAAGCAAATAACCTTCATGAACAGCGTGAATTTCAACACCGTCAATTCCCGCATCTTTGCACATTCTTGCGGTTTTTGCAAAGGCATCAACAATTTGTTCGATTTCTTTAACAGTGATTTGACGGCAAGTAAACCCATCAAGCCAACGAGAAGGCAGTTCACTTGGAGATGCTGTAAGTCTGTCAAGGTCAATGATAGGTTTAAGCATTTTTCTCATAACCTTGTTTTTAATCATTCCAGCAAAATTATTTGGAATGGTAAAAGAACGCCCAAACCCAGCAGTAAGCTGAACAAACAGTTTTGCTCCAGTTTTGTGCAATTCTTCCATATAAGGTTTAACTTTTTTGAATGCTCTTTTTGCCTTATAAAGCCAACCATTTCCAATCATATTGCGGAGTGGAGCAATTCCTGGAATGATAAGCCCGGCATCATTCTTTGCAATTTCCATAAAGAAGTCTGCAGCATCTTTGTCGAAATGGTGTGGTTCCATCCAACCAAATAAAGATGTTCCACCCATAGGGCAGACAACAATTCTGTTCTTAATCTCACAGTTTCCAATTTTCCACTCGGTAAACAGTGGTTCATATTTTTTATTCATATTTTCCTCCTATATATGTATATATCGCTATATAAAACATATCATCTTAAATCTTGCACAAATTTGCAATTTTCAACATTCTAGTGCCCAAACTTATGTTTGCACCAATCTTCGATTTGTTTGTTTACATTAACAAATGTTCTAGAACGATAGTCATAAGCCGTAAACGCTTGCCTATAAGTTCTTTTCTTTTCACAACAAGGACAAGTGGCAGTAATCACATAATGAGCCATCTCTTTTGAAAAATATTCATTATCCTCTTGGTTTGAACCTATTTCATCTTGCAAAGATTCAAGTTGCCATTCGTAAGCACAACCACACAAATCACAGCCACACCCAAGACAGATGTTTTTTGTAAGACTGCGTCCAACAACCAAAAACACAAAACCCAAAATAATCAGAACAGCACCAACGCCCAACAAAATATAATTTAGCAGGGTTTTTTGTTCGTTGAAGAAAACCCCGTAAATTTCATAACCAACAAGGCCAAGCCCCGCAAAAAGAAAAATTGCTCCCAAAATTTTTAACAACAATGATTTCTTTTTCTTATTCATAATCCAATCCGTCCTTCATTTATTAGTTAGATTTTATCACACAAGCAAAAAACAAGTCAAATTTTTATCTAACAAAAGAGGCTCATTTTTCACATTATTTCCCATTTTTTGATTAGTTTTGCGAAGTTTTTACATCATTCACATAGTCAATTCACCATATAAACATTCCAATGACTATTGCTTTGAACATTTCCTGCCTCTGTCCTACATTTTTCACAATAAAAAAAGACTTGCAAAAAACAAGTCTTTTTTCACCTTTAAATTAAACCCTTGGTGCGTCGCCAAAAGTGGTAGCTGTCGGATAAATTGGCAAATCTTGAAGTCCAGGACAAGTTTGTGCAGGAGCAGATTGACAAGTTGGCAAGCAAGGATATCCATAAGACGGAACGAGAATGTCAACAACACTTGTAACCTTGACGATAATCTGGATACAACCTGTTACCGTAAAAATGTTTGGAGCAGTAAAAGTTCCAATTCTACTGCTAAATATTGCAGTAACATCAATGTCAACAGGCGTCAAAGCTGGTTGTGGAACAAAGAGAATGACTGACTTATTGACTGTAACAGTTGCAGAAGCGGTTCCCAGCACACCATTCGCATCACGATAAGTTGCTGTAACAGGAATGACAACATTGAAACTTACATTTGCATAGTTTGGACAACTGTCAAGACGGTCGATAACAAGGTCGCTAACCGTTGGGGTTGCCCCTGTCGTGTTCTCTGCTGTAACAAAAGTCAAAGGCAATGCAGGGTCCGCAGGATTAAACCCTGTTAATGTAAGCACAACTCCTGGTTCTGTTGTCGTGCAAATGCACGCGTCAAACACCTTTGTTGTTTCAATCAAAATTTTTTCACAAATGCCGTTTGTCGCATTTCCATTCAATGGTCCTGGCTTGTTGGGGTTTGTGTTATTAATGTAAAAAGACATTTTTCAACCTCCTTAAAAGTCTATACACTAATAAGATATGCTCTACCCGCAATTAAAGTTACCTCTTTCTTACAAGAAAAAAAGACCGTTATTGGTCTTTAATTTGAAGAATATTCCTTATATCTTCCACAGATTTAGACTGATTAAATCTACCATTCCCAACTGGATAGAACAACGCATAACATTGCACCTGTTTTTTTCCAAGTTTAAGAAAAAAAGCCTTTTTTCGACAGGTGGAAACTGCAATTTTTTCGTTTAAAACAATTGAAGCAACTTGATTTCCAAAGAAAAATATTTTTTTCGGTTCAACCTTTTCCAATTCTTCAAGCAATAAGTCTTTATATTGCAAAAAAACTTCGTCTGACAGGGGTCTTGCATCATCTTGAGAACATTTTGCAAGATTTGTTATCCAAAGTCCATTTTTCTCAACTTCAGCATAAACATCTTCGCAAAACTGTGGAGTCCACTCATTTGGTTTCATTGCTTTTATTTTACTGTTCAGTTTTTCGCCGAAAAGTCCACACTTTGTCAAAAAGTCCCAAATTTGCTTTGTTCCAAGCCACTGCGCCTTTATGCCTGCCCAACTTTTGCTTGTCGCAACATTGCGCCTCGTTGGGTTCATAAACACCAATGCCACCTTGGCATTTTTTCTGCACCCACCACCATATACAGAATTCAATTCTTTTGACCCATAAATCTCTTGCATTTGGTCATATTTCTTTTGTAAGTTTTCCATAGAAAAATTATAACACACCATAGTCAAAACTTGCAACAAAAAAAGAGAGAAACTTACAGTTTTTTCTCTCTTTAATCATTATAAAAACATAACAATCATTGCAATTATTCGAGTGAAACAAGATAATAATAAACAGGTTGCCCGCCATTTGCGACAGTAACTTCACAGTCAGGATATTTCTCCGCAATTCTTTCTTGAAGTTCATTTGCTTCGTCTTCTCTGATGTCTTCACCATAGAACAATGTGATGTTCATAACAGTGTCATCTATCATTGCTTCAACAAGCTTTTCTGTTGTTTCAGAAACAAGATTTCCTTTTGCCAAAATTGCCTTGTTGTCAAGACCAATAATTTCTCCCTTTGTAAGGTCAAATCCATCAACATGAGTATCTCTTACCGCATAAGTTACACTTCCTGAACGAACACTTCTGATTGCTTCAAGCATTGCGTTTTGGTTTTCCTCAACACTTGCGTCAGGATTGAATGCAATTGATGCTGCAATTCCTTCAGGAACACTCTTTGTTGGAATGATTACCAAATTTTTGTTTGTTACATCATTTGCTTGTTCTGCCGCCAAAATGATGTTTTTGTTGTTAGGGAAAACAAACACTGTTCTTGCAGGAACTTTATCTGCTGCCGTCGCAATGTCTTCCGCACTTGGATTCATTGTTTGTCCACCAAGGATAATTTCATCTACAGTGAGTTCTCTGAAAATTTGTCCCAAACCATCACCAGGAGCAACCGCAATCATTCCGATTTCTTTATTCTCTTCAACTGCTTGAGCTTTTTTCTTGAGTTCTCTGTTTTGCTCTCTCATATTTTCAATCTTCAAATTATAAAGTTCCCCAAGTTCAAGAGCATAGCCAAGTGCTTTGTTTGGTTCATTTGTGTGAACATGCACCTTAACAAGCGACAGGTCGCCAATACAGATAACAGAATCACCAATTTCCATCAATTTTTCTCTGAGTTTGTCAATGTCTGCCTCTGTTGTCTTTTTGTGCATATTGATAATGAGATATTCCGTGCAATAACCAAATTCAATGTCGCCTAAGTTGTTGATATCAGCAATGACATCGTCAACAGTTTGAGGTTTCGTGTCATCTTCAAAGTTAAATTCCAAATCTTCTTCGCCCAAAATATAGCGAGTCATACCAGAGAAAATAACCAAAATTCCACGACCACCAGAGTCAACAACGCCTGCTTTCTTCAAAACTGGCAACATTTCAGGAGTTTGCTTCAAAATTTCTTCCCCAGTGTCAATGACTTTTTTCATAAACACTTCAAAATCGTCGTGCTTCTTTGCCAAGTTTACAGCGTTTTCGGCCATAACTCTGATAACAGTCAAGATTGTTCCCTCTTTTGGTTTTGTAACTGCCTTGTAAGCAATGCTTGCGCCTTCTTGCATAGCCTTTGCAAAATCTTTTGTTGTGATTTCTTTGCAGTTCTTTGTTACAGAACAAAATCCCTTGAAAATTTGTGAAGTGATAACACCACTGTTTCCTCTTGCACCACGCAAAGCACCCTTTGAAAATGCTTCTGAAAGAGAGGCCAAATCATTGTTCATACATTTGTTGATTTCGCCAACAGCAGATTTCATCGTTAAAAACATATTTGTTCCCGTATCACCATCTGGCACTGGAAACACATTTAATGAATCGACATATTCTTTATTTTGCTCAAGCAGACTAACCCCTGCAAGGACCATCTTTTTAAAGGTGGCACCATTTATTGTTTTTTGCATATCTTATGCTCCTATAATATTTTTACATAAAATTGTATCGACACCAAAATTTGGCTTCGACACAACTTTTAATCTCTATACACAAACGCCAACAACATGAACATTCACAGTGTCAACGATCATTCCTGTAAAGTTTTCGACGGTATATTTAACAGATTTTTTCAGCGATTCTGCAACCGCACTGATAGACACACCATATTTCAAAATGCAATGAATATCAATGAAAATTCTGTTTTCAATGTGATTTACGCTAATGCCCTTTGAATAGCGTTGTTTTTTGAAAATTTCACGCGCGCTATCCTTGAAATCTTTTGCAACAAGATCAACAACGCCATAACATTCAAGCGCAACAAAACCAGCAACAGTTGCAATTGCATTGTCGCTGATAGATATGTTTCCATAATAGTTATTTGTATCGACAGTCAATGTTGACCTCCAAAACTTAGAGTATTTCGCAATAATATATTACTATAAACAATAAAAATAAGCAAGCAAAAACGGAGAAAAAACCAATTTTTTTTTGGAATGTCAGAAAAACCGCCCTTATTCACTCAAATTATCATACTGTTCTTTTGGCAAATCTATGATAAAGTTAACAAAAAATGGTTGATTTTTTTATTTTAATGTGCTACAATGTTTGTCGAAAAACATTTAAAGGAGATGAAAAGAAGATGAGCAGAGTATGTGAAATTTGCGGAAAAGGTAAAATGGATGGCAAGACAGTTAGCCACGCAAACAATAAAGCACCTAGAAAATATGATGTTAATTTACAAACAACAGAAATCGATGGCAAAAAAGTGAAAGCTTGCACAAAATGCATCAAAACAGCAAAGAAAAACTAATTGTTTTAAGCAAGCAAAATTAAAGATTTTTAAAAAATAAAATGAACCGCCAAAGTGTTTGACGGTTTTATTTTTTTATTGTTTCAACAAAAAAAGAATGTTTGCATACATTCTTTTTTTCTTTTAACCAAGCATTAAATTGCTCTCCATTCTCCCTGAACTTCGAGTCCAATGAAACTGTTTGTATAAATATATCTTTGTTGCGTTTGGTCTTGACTTCTTTCAACTCTTACAGAGATTTCAAGTTCCTGATTTGGAATAAGACTGCTCGTCTTGATTGTGATTGTGTCATTTGCCGTTTTTTCAACATCAAAAGCAATCTTTCCGTGTTCACCAACTTCAAGTTCATACTCAACTTCAATCTTGCCATTTTCGCTCTTCTCAAGTTCAAATTCAAACTCTCTTGACACTCCGCCAATCGTTACAGTGAATTTATATTCTTCTTCATACTCGCCACCTTCATTTGAAATTTCTTGTTCAAAAGAAACCATATTTAAATCACTGTTTTTGTTAAGTCTTGCTTCAAATCTAAATTCCATTTCATTGTCTTGAGCATCTTTTTCTCTCCAACCTTCAACATAGAAAGGTGTTGTGCTTCCGTTTAAATAAAGTTCACCAACAATGTGAGTGTTTCCTTTTTCTTCATTAGGAACAAGCACTTCATCTTGGTCATTGTTTTTTGTTTCATTAAAATGCAAAATGCAAGTCATTTCATTTCCATCAATTGATGTTGTTGTTATCGTAAGTTTATGTCTATACTCCATTTTGTCGCTTGCACTTTGAACAACATTAACTGGTTTTTCGCCTCCAACTACAGAATCAAAAACACCCATATATTGGTCTAATGTGCTTGAAATTGCTGTGTCAATTTGGTTTTTAAGTTCACTAAAAACATCTCCATCTTCCATTGCTGAAATTGAAGAACTTGCAATCATTGCCCCTTGAATTGAATCATTACCCATCAACATTCCTGTCGTTGCACCAGCAAAACCATAAACATCAGTAGCATTTTCCATAGTCCTATCTGCAGGTGGATTTGAGCCACATCCTACAAGAGCTCCCGTTGAAGCAAGCAACCCTCCCATAAGAATTCCCGCAACAATTTTTTTGCCATTTTTCATTGTTTTTTCCTCCTATTTCTTGATTTTTTTACACCAACTTTTTTGCATTGGATTATTGGGATTATAACATAATTTTTCTTGATTATGCAAAAAAAAGAGGTAAAAACGATTAAATTTTTTTAACATTTTTACCTTCTTTTAGTCTCAACTTATTGTTTTTTTACATAATCATCAAAGCAAAATACACAAAACTCCACCTTTTCCTTCATTGATAATCCTTCCTAATGTTTTCTTCATTTTTCGCTGTGCATCAGCTGGCATTGTTACGATTTTTGAAGAAATGTTGTCATCAATCAATGAATATAAACTTTTCCCTAACAGGTTTGTTTCCCAGATTCCTTCTGGGTCATTTTCAAACTTGTCTGAAAGAAAATCAACCAAATCTTGACTCTGATTCTCTGTGCCAACAAGTGGTGTAACTTCCGTTTCAACATCTACCCTGATGATATGCAAACTTGGTGCTTTTGCCTTGATTTTTACGCCATATTTGCCACCTTGTTTGACCACCTCTGGTTGTTCTAAAGCATATTCATCTTTTGCAGGAACTACAATTCCATAACCCGTTTGCTCAACTTGCTCAAGAGCATTTTTGAGTTTATCATATTCAACTTTTGCAATAGCAAGATTTTTGATATATGACACAAGTGCAAAGTCGTCCTCAATGACAAAACCACACTCGTCTGAAAGCACCCTATAAAAAAGATTTTCTTTCGGAATTACATTGAACCTGATTATTCCTTCGCCCATTTCTACATTTGTAAATGTTATAGGATCAAAACTTTCACTTTCTGCAAAAACTACTGCCTCTTTTTTCGCATCGCCAACCTTCTTTACGCCATCTGCAAATTTTTTGATTTCAGAAACAATTTCACTGACAATAGGATTGTAAAACGACAATGCCTGCAACCATTTTGGCATTTCAACCTTAATGCTTCTAACGGGGAACTCCGTCAAAACCTTTTCAAAAACTTTGTCAACATCAGAATCTTTCATTTCTGCAACATTCATTGCCATAACCTGTGCAT
>JAGBBH010000002.1 GCA_017938505.1 Clostridia bacterium
ATAAAGATTTAAAAACAAATATGGCAGAACCTTTGTCCTGCCATTAAAAATAAATTTAAATTATAATCAGTCGTTGAAATAATCGTCTAATTCACCAACCAATGAATTGAATATATCATCAGCCCACTCATCAAACATCTTGTCAATCTCTTCAAACGTTGGTTCAATAAAAGGTCTTGCCTTTATACCATCCAACCATATCGCTCTGCATATCTTATACACTGTTTCATTATCAGTAGGTATTCCAACTCTTCCACACCATTCAGCAATGACATTAGGAGGGGGAAAACGTTGGTCTTTTTTGACACTCACAGGTCTTCTTGCCCATTCATATCCGTTTCCGTCCACATATAACACAGCATATTCATTTACAAGAAGATTTATGATACCAAAATCATCAACATTTATTCCTTGTATTTCATTATGTGTTCTTGAATCAGCCAATGTATTGATACCAACCTTTTCGTTGATACCAATCTCACCCTCCAAAAGTGTCTGCATAATTATCTTGCACTCTTCCGCAATTCTGTCAAACACTTCTTTCAGTCTTCTTCTTGTGTTTTCATCATAATTCATTATAAATCAAACTTACTGAGTTTATTGGAAAAAATAGAACAACCGCTTGCATCATCGGTCTCAATCTCTGGAAGATATTTCTTGATGTCAAACTCTTTATTCTCATCAAAATGCTCGTCAGTATCACAAAAGTTTATCTGATTCTTAACATTCAAGACAAGAGAGAATCGGATTCCTTCTGCATCGTTATCATAGAAATGATAGAGTGTCAGCCAGTTCCAACTTGCAATTGATGAAATCCATTCCAAATCACCGTTCTGAATCATTTGCCTTATTCTGGCAATGAAATTTAGACCAATGTGATAACATAAATTCTGTCCTGATTCTGTTGATGGATAAATCCCATAGTTTTCCAACATTTGTGGTGTTATGAGGAAATCAACATTCAATGTAACTGGTACAGTGCCAGTAGTTGTATCGGTGTTTCCAAAATACATAGGCTGCTCCAAAAATACAAATGGGTGTGCTTCTGAGCCAATACCCATATCCTTGCTCAAAGTTCCATATTTAAAACCTCTTACCAATTTATGCTTCTCTGACAAATGATAGAATAGTTCTACAATGTTTTTTATCATATTTTTTGTTTTATTAAAAATTTGAACTATATTTGAAAATAAAGATTAAAATGTAAAAACACAAATAAAAATATGGGAAAATCAAGAAATCATTGGACAAAGGAGAGAATTTTTGCAGAAGCAAAAAAATATAAAACAAGAAGTGAATTTTGTAAAGGATGCGGAAGTGCATATCAAACAGCAAGGGTAAATGGATGGTTATCAGAAATGAGTTGGTTTAAACATATAAAATGTATACAAAAGACCAAAAATAGTGCAGCCTAAATGACAGCACTTTTTATCTTCTTATAACCATTATCTTATTACCATTTGTCTTTTTCATATATGTATTCCAAGCAAAATTTGCAAAAGCCAAACTTAAAATTGTGTCATCGTGCGCTCCATCAACAGCACCAAATACTTTCTTTCCTGTTTTGGATAATGTGTAAGTAAAAGTTTCAAATTCACTTTTTAATATTTCATTATTCTTTTGAAATGAAATATTTTCTTGTTCAATATCCAGAGCCAATTTCTCAATAATATCTGCCTTGCTTGAATTTGTTGTCGTAAACAGTTCAAGTTTTGACCTTAAACCGACACAAAGCAATTTTTTAATCTCATTCGACATTACAGCACCAATACTGTTTGATTCCATCAAAATTCTCACTACCTTACTACCCAACTGATTCAAATAATCCGCAATTTGTTGATATTTTTCATCCAAAGAACCTGTAATAATATACTGATACACTTGTCTGTACTCGTTCATTATTGTGAGAACAGTATTATCACTTCCTACTGAAGAAAAGTCAACACCTGCAACCAATTTGGTGTTCCAATCAAAACTCTCATCCTTGAACAATTTGCCAAAACCCTTGAAGAAACTTATACCACCCTCCAAAAATTCGCATAGGTATTCCTGGCGGAATGCAAATTCGGGATAACTTGCCCTCTTTTCCTCAATCCATTCAGGACTTTTTGTTTCATCCTGATATACACTGACCTTCAGATAAGCATATCCTTTCTCACCATTCAATGCTTTCATTGCTTCATTATAAAAAAAGCCGGAACGCCCGTTTGGTGTTGATATGTATATCTCCTTCTTCCCTCGTGCGTCAAGTAGAGGCGAGACAATATTGTAATATATATGTTCACCATCTGGTGTATATTCTCTACTGTGTGAAACCTCATCCCATATAAGGAAATCCAATGTGAAACCACGGATTGCGTGAGTCTGTTCAACTGAGAAGAATATCAGTTTTGAACCGTTTGTCAACTCAATAATGAAATCTTTACCGTCCTTTGACTTTATCAGTTC
>JAGBBH010000054.1 GCA_017938505.1 Clostridia bacterium
GTCGAAACAATATATGCCTCTGGCTGATAATAATCATAATATGAAACAAAATATTCCACACGATTGTTTGGAAAAAACTCGCGAAATTCGTTGCAAAGTTGTGCCGCCAATGTTTTGTTGTGTGCAATAACAAGGGTTGGTTTGTTGACCTTTTCAATTATGTTTGCCATTGTAAAAGTTTTGCCCGACCCCGTTACCCCCAACAACACTTGGTCTTTAAGACCATCTTCCAACCCCTCAACCAATTTCTCAATTGCTTTGGGCTGGTCGCCAGAAGGTTTATATTTAGAGTGCAATTTAAATTTTTCTTCCATAACCCACCAACAAAAAAATTTATTTAAAAAATTATAACATAGACACACCACAAAATCAAGCGCTGAAAGATTTCATTTTAAAATCTTAACTTTTAAAAATGGCTCGCAAAATAATGCCAAAAACAAAACTTACGGTTGCCAAAAACATACTACGCAAAATGGCGATACCAAAGGTTCTTCGATTTTTTTTAGTGTCTGCCAAATATGTTTGTCCGCACTTTTTTAAGGTAACACAAAAAAAATATCCTTTCTTACTGTCAGAAACTACAAAATCAATAAAGTTTTCATTTGACAAATTGACCATAATCTCTTCAATTTCTTCAATTGAAAGCACATATTTTTTTGATAAGGCTTGGCTAATTTCGTGCGGAGAAATAAGATAGGTCTGTTTTTTCAAACACCTAGCACACAAATAAGACATAACCATTTTTTCTTTTTTTGTCATAACCGCCTTTCTTTAATTTTGTTCAAAATCACACAATTTATTACTTTTCATAAATCGTCATAACCTCTACCAATCTTAAACAAAAGAATTTACAATAAACAAACCCTTACACAAAAAGTATAATCCACTTCAATTTAAGCAAAACTAACATTATGATAGACAGCAAATCGAAATTGATTTTAAAAACTCTTGCAAACGAATGTCCCAGTGGCAGTTACAAGGTTATAGATGTTTCCGACATAATTATGGCTCTCCCCCGACACTTACGAATGGACAGCATAGCAATTCGACACATTTTAACACACCTTGAAAGACAAGACCTTATTTCAATTAAATATGATGACGACAACACATATTGCTTGGCAATTCTTCCTTTTGGATATGAAGTTTTGGAAGAGCAAAATCAAAAAATAATCACAACAAATTCACCCCCTCGCCACCTTTCATCATTGACAGTATGCCTCTCATTCATAGCCTCTTTTCTCGGCACACTTTTAGGTATAATTGTCTGCTATTTCGCACTCAAACTATTTTAACAACACCCTCATTTTGTCAATTTTTAGCACTAAACTATCTTAATAAAAAAAGCACATTAAATTTTTAAAATAATGTGCTTTTTTATTCGAATAATTCTATTTTTCAGCATTACCAATCAAATTGTCAGACAAATCGTCAACTGCATAATATTTTCTAACCAACTTGTCATCTGCATGACTGTAAATTCCGTCATCTCCGATTATGAAAGAGTCTATGAAATTAATTCCAAAATTTCTGCATAAATCAGATACCATCTTAACTCCCTCAAAGTCAGTTATTGAAGGTTTCGCCTTGCCAAAGGGGTGGCAATGGGCAATAATCAGCGATGCTGGCCTTGCCGAGGAAAAGAAGTTTGCAAGTTCTTCAACAGAGAAACTTACACCAGAAACCGAATTTGATGACAAAAACCGCTTGTGAGTAACAACAGAAGTTGGACTCAATGCGATTAGCAGCATATTTTCCACATTCTTATATCGCAAACAAGCCTCAATCAAATCGTAAATATCCGAAAGCGTTTTCAGTTTTATCTTTTTTCCTAAAAACGACATTGAATTTTGAAAGAACAATTCGTTCAGAACGGAAATTTTAATTGCCGATGCCTCATTAAGTCCTTCAACTGAAGCAAGGTCATTAATTGAAGCGGAAAGAATATTTGAAAGTGTTTCATAGCGATGAAGAAGTCTGTGAGCAAGCGGATTTACATCTTTGCGAGGAATGATATACATAAGTAAGATTTCAACAATTTGAATATCACTCAAATTGTCAAGACCAGCTTCAAAGGCAGTTCTGAACAATCTTGCCCTATGCCCATCGTGCATATGCTTCTCATCAAACTCCTTCTTCCCCATCTTTCCTTTCTCCTTTTATCTTTTGTATATTTTTTCTAATAAAGTTTGGCTTTATTACACTCAAACATCCCTCACTTTAAATTGCGTTTCCAATACCAGGGGTATGACCGCCAACTCCACCATATGGAATATTTATACCCGATTCGTCTGTCCACACAACCATAACAGATTCCTGTGCAAAGTAAGGAGTCCAATGCCATCCATTAGCTTCTTTCACCTGAATTACTACATATGATTTTTTATGCAAATAAGTCGAATCTTTCATTAATAATTCAATCGAATTTATCCAATGTGCATATTTATATAAATCAAAATCGTCATCTATGTCTAAGGAAGTAGGATATGTCTTAAATTCTGAAGGATAATCACCATTCCAACTTAATGCAAGTCTAGTAGCATTATCTGCAAAGCCCCCAAACAAATATCTCTTCCATGTTCCACTTCCTTGTGATGCTCCTCTAGATTCTTCTTTCATAGCCACTTTTCCACATGCTGAAATACCTCTAAGACCTTTCCCCGTGTCTCCATCATTTTTGAGAGATGCATCTACACTTTTCGTGTTCATATTTTCCGTTCCACTAGCAATGTCTGCATTCGCTCCAGCAGCCTCTCCTGGTTTACCTGGAAAGTTTTCTCCATTTTTTCCGTATCCAGCAACCCCACTGGTCCCAGCCCGAGCATATCCCGTATAACTTGCAAAAACCTCAACAGAACCACCATTTGTCCCATCCTTGCTAGCGCCATCGGTTCTTCCTTCGTAATGATTTGCACCATTAACCCCATTGCCTGCTATCAGAATGTTCTTTTTTGTCAATCCTGTGGCAGTAAATGTATCTTTCAACTTAACAGAAACCGCAGATCTTCCTCTCGCTTTCGATCCGGTAACAACAATATTGCTTGAACAATCTATTATGTTCCCAGAATTGCCGCCAATTCCTGCTTCAACAGAGGATGTGTCAATATTAACATTTCTCATATTTCCCAACATTCTGACATTCTCCAATGTTCCAGCCGTATCATTCTTTTTCAAAATGAAACCATAATCTTTACTTGGGACAGATATTATCATATCTACGCTCGCCACAATATCTAAATCAACAAGTTTGCTCTTGTTCATTCCAAACAAATATGAATTTTCGGCATTACCAAAATAGGAAATATAATGACCTTGTCCGCGAATTTCTAAAACATTGTCTTTTGTTGACCCACCCGACATTCGAATGTCTTCTGCAAGCAAAATA
Source organism: Clostridia bacterium (assembly GCA_017938505.1). Taxonomy (GTDB): domain Bacteria; phylum Bacillota; class Clostridia; order Christensenellales; family UBA1242; genus Caccovivens. The sequence goes on from JAGBBH010000054.1 coordinate 3,386, forward strand.
ACACTTATTCCTGCAGAAGGAGAGGTTGCCAAACTAACCGTTCCAGATAGACTCTTGCCCACATTCCTCGTATATGTAAGAGTTGAGTTTCCATATCTTGTTGGGTATATGGTTGCTGGCACTGGGCTTGCTCCTGCATCTCCATCAATCCAATATTTAAAGTTGGAGACTTCCATTCCACCAACTGTTGATGAGTTTGAAAAATAATTTTGCCCCGTTGTTTTTTCAAACAAATCAATTTGCTCCATCTTTGTCGCTGTTCCATCAACAACTTTTGTTTCTTTCTCATATTGTGCAATATATTTATAGCCATTTGGGGACAAAGCAAATTTGACACCTGATGCACTTATTTCTTCAACGATTGCAAACATATTATCATCAATTTCAACCCCATAGGACACCCTGTAATTTTTTGAATCATCAGAGTTGTGTGCAAATTTTGTTATTATCTTCCCTCCTATATCAGTTGCCGTCAATTTCCCAAGTTCCGTGCCCGAGTTGTCAATAACAGTCATAACAACAGCATTCGAAGTTGGATCAACAATAAGTTTTCCCTCTGCTTCTGTCGGGTTATATTCAGTATCAAATTCTAGCATTTGCAATTTATCTCCACTGTTAACATTTGAAATGCTTAAATCTATGCTTGTCCCACCTGTTGTTGCGCTTGATGCAAGAAATTTTATATATTCTGTTATTGTACCACCTGCAGACACATGTCGAACAACGGCAAGATCTTGAGATGAAGACTTCAATGTTAATTGACCGTCTTTAAATGTCTTTGTTTCAGTAGCGAAACCTGAGTTCCCAAATCTTATGTCGCTTAAAGAATAACCTGCGTCAGAATATTCAACAACCCCCGTTAAGCCTCCGAGCGTGAAGTTCTCTGTTGCAGAAACAGGAGGTGTTGTTACATAACCAGAAATCAACAAATCCAATTCTAATTGCAAGAAGTCATTTACGGCAGTCTCTGTACCTTTTATATGCAATTTTTGGTCCACATCAATAGAAAGTTCAACATCACCAACCGACAAATCAGCATAATCAACCCCATCAACACCAAGGCTATACTCGGCAATCGAGTCCTTATAATAAATCCTAAATTCCCCCTCTTTGCCTAAGATGTAATCATTTGCAATCCCTGTCGTTGCCAAATTTACAACGGTTTCGGTGGCATATCTATCATTCGTATATAGGTCCATTATTGTTTTTGTTGCAGAAGTGTATGTATTATAACTGCTAGCCTTACCTGTCAGCGTTACACTTGCCGAAACCTGCTCCGTTGTTGTCATTTCAACATCAGCAGGTTCTGTGCTGTTTATGGTAGATTCCAAGCGCAAGTTCACAACTTTTCCATCTAGATTTGTTTGCAATTCTGCCCAAACATCTGCTGACACACCTGCTTCTTTAATTGCAAGTTGAGCCTTGTCACTAGACCATGAAAGAGCCAAATTTGTTGCATTATGAACAACTTGGAATTCATCAGACGAGCCAATTTTTACAAACAATTTATAGTCTTCTGATGCACTTCTTATTGCTGTAACAATGCTTGAATCTAAAATTCCTCCTACATCATTGTCTTGAAGCGTCAATGTAACTTTGCCAGTTTCTCTTGAAACATTGTTTTTCTTCAAAAGTTCAGAGCCCTCATCTTCTTTTACAACCCTGATTGTATAAGACTTGCTTCCTGACGAACTGCCTGCAAGTTTTGCTTTGACAGCAACATTCTTTCCACTTGTCGTAACATCAGTTATTTCATAATAAACAATTCCACTTCCTTCTACCTTAAAATTATTCTTCGTTAGAGATTCTGCTTCTGCAACTGATTGCATTGTAAAAGTTTTTGTTATCTCCGCCGAATAAGGAGCAATTCCCGCATTCAACTGACTGCCATTATATACAATTCCCAATGTCTGACCGTTTACTGTGATTTTTTCCATTTCTTTGACAGATTTTTTCAATTCATTAATTTCATCCATTTTTTCATTGACAGATTCTGAAATAGATGCATTGTAATGTGCCTCAGCCCCTGTTTTGTTTGTTAGGTTTCCAAAAGGTCGCTTCTCTTCAATCCATTTGTCAAGTCCTTTAAACTCAATAGCAGAATAATAATATCCATCACCTATAAAGTTAAATTCCCACATAGATGTACCATAGCCAACTCCAGAATAAGGCATACAGTAGCCCGTGCTGCCAGTATTTAGCCCGGTTGACCATTTTACCTCGCTGCTTGTTAAATCGTAAAAATCTCCCTCTGGCTGACCTTTCGCATTGACCTTTGTCCTATATCCTGGATGCTCTTTGTTCTTGTTTTGCCAAACTCCAGAATAATACGACTTTCTTGTTCTAGTGATGGAATGAGTCCAATCAAAAGACCACTCAGGGGTAACATACTCAAAAGTTACAGGACCATGGTCATTTGCTTCTATAGGCCTTCTATTCGCATCAAAAATACCCAAATAAGAGAAGTCTTCAACATCCCATGAAAATGTTCCTGGTGCGGTTCCTATACTGTTCAAATTCTTTGCAATCGGATTAGTTGTCCAATCATCTGGATTTCCATAACTTCTCGTCATTTTGTCAACCATGTAAATTCTCATTGGATTTCCGTAAGAATCGTAGCCATTACAAAACATATTGTCAGTATTTAAATCAAATTTTGCCCAATAATTTCCGTCGTTGTTAAACACATCTTTTCTATTAACTATCAACTCTTTCGTTTCTTCTGGAACAGCTATTTCACCATCATTCTTAATATTGTTTGTCGTGCTCTTGCAGTTGTCAATCATTATAGCCCCTGTACCATAACCCATGCCATAGGCATTTACACGATCAACTGTTCCATACTGAATTTTTATCTCCGCCTTATAGTTTATCGAATCATTAGTGCTATTGTTCCACGAAGTTATATCTTCATCTCCACTCTTTGTTGTCCTTACCAAAGTTGTTTTAGCATCAAACGGCTTGCTAATTGCTTCAACAGCACCTTCATTCATACAAGTGTTTAGAGTTATCTTCTCTCCCGCATATCCAAAAATTCCACCAGAATAAGCCTGCCCTGCAAAGGCATAATTTCCAGCACCAACAAGTCCGGCATTGTAACAGTATGTTAAATATGTTTCCTTTTCTATTTTACCAACAATTCCTCCTGCACTGATTGTTCCGTTATTTCCTGTTGTTGTTGTGTAATTATTCACTACAGCATTAACATTATACGAGCTTAAAATTCGTGATGACACAGCTCCATCTATAATTCGACCGACAATGCCACCTATGTTAGCTCCCTTACCTTCAGCAATCAATTGTCCTGCATTTATTGACAACATCAACTTGCCACTTAATGCCCCAGCGATTCCTCCAACACTTGCCGCCTCTTCGTTTGAAACAATATTGACTGTTGAATCCAGATCTGCCGAGAATATATCAGCAGCACCAAAAGATTTAAGCGTCCCTACAATTCCTCCAACTTGAGCATTTCCAGAATAAATCTCACCAGAAACTCCAACATTAATCAATTTTCCAGTAACACTATTTGCAAGCACCCCTCCTGCAGACCCAAATGATCCTTCTGAACCAATTTTAGCATTATAAATGTTAATATTTGACACATCTCCATTTATAGTTCCAAACATTGGAGTTGTCCAAGACTTGTCTGCCGCATCTAAGGTATTCCCATCGCCATCAAGCGCAAATTTACGCGAACTGTCTCCAACAGTTTTTCCGAGTTTATTTATTGTTGTGTCCGAAATTTCAAACCCATATCTCAATTTATATTTTCTTGGAATAACTCCGTAATAAGCTTTGTAAACATTTGAATCATCATAATCAACCGTATCAAGCATCTGTTCAAATTTATATGTGTTTGGCACGCCAAGATACCAAGACGCATCTCCGCTCGTCCCCTTGTCTTCAATTTCTGCGTATGTTAATTTTGTATATAACAACTTTGTCTTATACGAACCGTCTGGATATTTCACTGCATCTATACTGTTTTCCGTTTTTTCTCCATTTTCATCCACCCAACATGATTCTTGTGTGTAAGTAGTAATATTTGTCAAATAGCCAAAGTTGTGTGAAGCATATCCATAGTTGAGATATCTGCTGAAACGCCAATTAGAATTGCTTAACGCTTTGGGTGTTGCACCATCTGAAAGCTTTTCATCTTCTGGGTCAACAGAATGACTGTTAGCTGGTGCATACATAGAGTTCCAAGTAACCCAAATGTCAAGTCCGTCATTAACATTTCCACCATAAGGAATTGCGATGTCGTCAATTACTGCCGAACCCAATCCCGCAGGCAAAGTAACACCATGCGTTCCACACAATGGTTGATTGAGATAAACAATTGGAACTGTTACTCCCTCTGTCGCACTGCTATTAGTGTTAACAAAGAAATTGTCTCCAGTAACACTGTTTCTCTTTATTTGTGAAACAGAATAGCAATCAATGATATAGTTTCTTGAAAAGTTTGATGTCCCTTTATTTCCAAAAGCAAGTGTATATATCTTGTTTTTTGAGTAAGTTTCAAGAAGCCCAGAAGCGTAAGTTGCACTTATTAATGTGTTTTTATCTGCCAAGTTTGCAATTCCCGACATTACGCCATAATCAGACCCTCTATATGTTATGTCTGAATCCTGATAGCAATATTCAATTTTTCCTGTATATAGTTCTCCTACAAGACCGCCAATCCAAAGCGCCTGATTTTTGCCACCAACAGAAACCGAACCATTTACACCAACCCCATAAAGAATTGAGTGTCCAGCCATTTTTCCTGCGACACCGCCAAAATTGTCAGAACTAGCACTTGCTCTGTTCAAATCTAAGACAATGTCAAGATCAACAACAAGCCCTGAAATAACATTAAAGTCTGCAGAAGTTGTTGCAGAAGTTCCAAATACATTGACCAATCCGCCATAATAATCCGCACCTCCAGAAACATCTTTCTCATCTGCAGATTTTACAGAAATTGTATGCCCATTTCCAACAAAAGCAATGTTGCTAAATGTGTCTGCAATTGCCGTATTTGTCTCAACATCTCGTTGCATTGATACCCAGGTAATACCATTCAAAGACTTAATTTTTTCATATCCTGCGAATGCTGTTCCAGCAGAGTCAACAACTTTATAATATTTAACTCCCAGCTCTGTAAATTGTTTCAATTCATAATTAAATGTAAGACTTCCACTTGAAGTTCCCCACAAAACTGGGTTGAGTTTGTGCCCAAGTTCGTAATCATCTGAACTGAACACCGTAGCCAACCTTTCAAGAATCGACTCTTTTTCTGCAGAAGTGTTTTCGTTTACAATGTAACCATTATAGTTCTTCTCATCAACAGGCGCAACATAATATGCATCTACATTATATTTTTCGTTCTGATAAACCATACTCAAGCCAGAGTTATAATAGTTCTCTTTGCCTGCCTCGAACATTGTGCTTGTTGCATTTTTTCCAACAATTGCATTTGCATTGTAGTTTGCAATATAATCCGTGTTTACCATTTTTTCATTAAACGAAGTCATCAAACTGTAACAACGCAAAACTTTAACGGTATCAGCACTTACATAACCAGCACCTAAAATTCCACCAAATGTGTAAGTGCTCAACTTTTTATTTTCATTTGAGGCATAATTGACAAAAACATCTCCGTAAGACAAGCAACGGTCAATGTTGAACTCGCCATTTGCAGCCGCACTGCCATCAAGTGTTCCAACAACGCCTCCAACAGTGATATTTGTTGGATCTTTACTCCCCCAGAAAAGTTTTACTGCACCAGTGTTCACATAGTTTTTAATCACACTTGCCTCATCAAGTTCTCCAAGCAAAACTCTGTCAGAATAACCAATTGCACCACCAAAACTGAAGTCTTGAACTGATGCCAAAACCGTTCCACTGTAAGTCATTCTTTCAGTTGGCAAAATCTCGCTTTCACTTGCTGTTAATGGAACAGAGTTAATGTCTATTCGTTGTGAAGCAACGGTTGACGAACCTGTGTTCTTTGCCCAACCTAAAACGCCTCCGACATAAGCTGTTTTACCAACTACAGCAATGTTCATATCATTGTTTGCACTCTTGGTCTTTATTGTCAGAGAATTAATTGTCTTTCCAATCATTCCTCCAACTGCAAGTTGTCCATCTTCATGCTCGACCTCAACTTCAAGACTTCCTGAAATGGCGACATTGTCAAGCAAATCTACAGAAGCTGTAGTATATCCAAAAATTCCACCTACAGCATCATCTGCACCTACACCTCCAACAACCTTAAAAGTTTTTACAGCCTCATAACCAGAAATAGCGTTGGTATAATTATACAAACTCTCGCCATATACATCAGCATTTGCTTCTTTTCCACCAACAGAGAAATCTAATGCCACATTTGTAAGTCTTGCTTGTGTTGAAATTTTTCCAGCAAGTCCACCAATTTGTGCATTATCAGCCTTGCTGCCGTCTTGATAAATTTTTCCTTTAAGTTTTAACAAAACGCCTTCGCTTCCAATGAGTTCAAACACATCTCCGCCAAGAATTTCGCCAAAACCAAGACCCGCAACCATATTTTTTGTGCTGGTATTTTGAATAATGTTCAAACCTTTTCCAGAAACTGCAGGCTCTTCTTCGTTTACAATTGAAACCTTGTCAACACCAGATGCCTTTCCAACAAAACCGCCAATTGTCAAGTTTGCCTTATTAGGTCCTGCCGAATAAACTTTGACATCGACATTTTGCAAATTTGTAAGACCTACAGAAATTTTGCCTCGACTTCCAAGAGAATCAACACTCTTTTCTATCATTCCAGCATAAAGACCAATATATGTATCTTCTCTTTCTCCAGCGCCTCCAGCACCAACACCAAATTCAATTGAAGCCCCATTTTTCTTTTGCGTTGCAGCAATTCCAACTTTGCTCATATCTTGGGTAATAAATTTCACTGTATCAATCGAAACTTGTGTAGCAGAGTCTTGTTGTGCAATGTATCCCGCAAGCACACCCATATAAATCTGCTTTCTGTTTCTGCTTGAAGGGTCGAATTTGATTGTTTTTACAGTATGTTCATCTGGAACTCTTGTTGTGATAGAAATGTTTACAAATGATGTAGAATAAGCGACATCAGTGATAAGTCCCATTGCCGACACAGTTTCCCCATCAGGAAGACCAATATCTACACCTCCGTCAATCGTGAAAGAGTCATTGTAAACAAAGTTCAAATCTCTCAAAATTGCCATTTCCGTTTTGCCTTTAACAAGTTTTGGTGCGCCTGCAGTTGCTGTCGCATGAGCAGCAATTCCTGTTGCTGCAGCCGCCGCTCCGCCTGCACCGCCATCGCTGACAAAATATAGGTTAAGCCCAATAATTGAAACGCCTTTCCCTAAATCTTCAAAAAGCGATTCACTCATAATAAGACCAACATTTTCAGCAAAAGAACCACCAATCAGTTTTGTTCCATCTTTCTTCTCTCTACCCTCTGACACTTTGCCCATATCATCAGTTCCCATATAGTGATAATAAGAAATCAAAGTTCCAGAGAATTCCTTAACTGGAAGAAGGTCTTCCATATTTGTTTTGTTGCTAAGGTAAAGCGGATTTTTTTCACTAAGTCGCAAATCAATGTCAGAATATATATCACTTGCAGGATCGTTGTCAACTTTTCCTCTCACAACAACAGTAACCCCACTGTCTTGCATACTTTCAAGAACCTCTATAGTGTTAAAGCAATCCCAGAAAACAACATCAACCTTTGGAGTCAATTGAATTTCAGGGAAAAGAGTATTTTCTTCGTGAAGCCAATAAGCATAAGTCCAACCTTTTGCCAAGAAATAGTTATACATTTTAGCATAACTTGCCGAAGGAGTTGACATAGAATCTTCTCCAACATTTTCAGCATATAGAATGTTGAGTGATGAACTTGCGTTTCCTCCAATGTTCATATCTTCGGAATCAAAAGATTCAATTTTCATACCAAAAGTCTTAATTCCATAAGAAGTTCCGCTTGAGCCAAGCGCCACCTTATAATAACCCCCGACAGTTGGATTGTTCAAAGCAACAGCCACTGATGATTTACTAAGGTTAACAACATTGTTTTCCGTATTTAACAAGAACAAATTGCCTTTAAAGTCGTCAACATTTTTCATTGTCATCGAATCAACAACGCTACCAATCAGCATAAAATGCCTGTCGCTAACATAAGAAGTTGCAGTAACAACTGGTTCAACATCTCCAAGAAGACCATAAGAATTGTAACCATAATAGTTTACAGACATTGCGTTTTGCAATGCAATGACAGCATAGTTATCTATATTCTTTTCAACTGCACCAATAATTCCGCCAGAAACATTCTTTTGTCCAGCAACCTCGCTTACGCCATCAACACACAAATCTCCTGCAGAGTAAACTTCTGTAAAATACATATTTACCATTGTTGCATTTGCAGCCCTAGAGAGTTCATACAAATAATCATTATATCCAGCAAAACCAACGACACCACCAACAGCCAAAGTTTTGTTTGAGTGAGAAATCACATTGAGTTTGTTGTAACCGATATAGATATATCCACCACTCATATAGCCTGCAATACCACCAATAAACATTGGTTCGTTTTTGTTTGAAACAAAACCTGCATCGTCTTCTTCATAAGAGAAGATTGATTGTTGTCCTCTTTCAACACCACTGTTCCCGTTATAATAAGCATTTTCACTTGTTTGGATTTGTTCTTCAATTTCATCTGAATAACTTGCAGAAACAGCAAATAATCCACCGTGGTTTTCTCCAACAATACCACCAGAATAAAGATTTTTTGCGATGATATAGGAAGGCGTTGTCTTTGCACCGTCTGCATTAAGCGTTATGCTAGCATCATAGACCAATGTCGAATCTCCAACATAGCCGAACAAACCGCCAGCAACTTCGCCGTAAATATTTACCGAATTTGTAACTTTAATTGTAATAAGATGATAATCTACAACATCTAATGAAGCATCAAATGCAATAGGTTCATCATATATATCAATAGGGTTGTAAATATCAGCATAACCAACAACCGCACCTGCATAAGAAAGTTCTTTTACATAATTTTTCAAAGAAGAATTTGTTTCAACCTTGCTTCTCAAGTCTTGTCCAGTTCTTCCTTTGTTTGTGTTAACATTCTTGTTTTCATCGTAATAAGCAGAATAAATTTCAATGTCTTGAATGCTAATGTCATTCAATTTGCTATTTCCAAACAGCATACCAACAACACCACCAACAATGTTCTTTCCTTGAATTGATGTGTGTCCATTGTTGCTATCTGTTTCAAGTGGAGTCAAGTTGATTGCAATAATTCTCGAGTCAACGGCAGTTCCTGCCAAACCACCAACAACAAGCGCTTGCGAGTTATGGATAGAATCTACAATCAAATTGAGGTTCATAACAACAGCATTGTCCATTGTTGCAAAAAGGCCAAAGTTGTCTGCTTCTTCATTGCTTCCCAAGTTGATGTTTGTGATAGTAAAACCATTTCCATCAAGCACACCCTTCATCAACTTTTCTGTTGTTGTAAGTCTTGCACCACCATCATTTTCTTCGTTTTGGTCAATTTCTGCCATATCCAAATCGTCAACCAATCTATAATGGCCAAAAACTTCTGTATCGCTGTAATATTCTTTATAAGACGAAATCTCTTTAGATGTTGCCCTTCCAGTTGCAACAGCGAAATCATAAGCGTTTCTAATGATAATAGGATTGTTTTCACTTCCATAAGACAAATCTATATATCTCATTTCATCTACATCAAGAATGTTCTTGTTATAGAAAACACTTGTAAGTTTTGTCAAATCTGAAGTTACTGCATATCTATTGGACAAAGCAATTTTGTTTGCACTAACAAGCGTGATTCCTTCATCGGTCATCTTCCAAATTCCATCATAAGCATCTTCGCCAGATGAGAAACTGAAACCATAGAAGTCTTTTTCATTTCCGTAGATTTCCGTAACAATAAGCGCACCCGAAGTCAACCTTGTTTGATTTGTTGCTTCTGCCGTTGTGCTGAAATAATAAGACAAAGAAATCTTTCCTTTGTTCAATGAATTTGCAAAGTCATCAACACCAGAAAATTCCATTTGGTTGATGTCGTTTTTTGTCATTGCACAAGCTGCAAAGCAAAGTTCAATCAAACCACTTGCCTCGTTTTTATAAACAAAACCTGCAACCATTGAACTCTTTGAATTTTCATTTTCAATTGCAATATTTGCATAAGAGTTTTTAATGTGAGATTGGTTAGTATAAACAAAGCCCGCAACAATTCCAATAGAGGTGATGTTTGTGTCTTTTCTATAAACATCTCCTTTCAATTTTTGTGGTTCAATCTTGCCAGCAGCCTCGACATAACTTCCTTGAATGCTGTTGTTGTTATAGAGAACAAAACCAGCAGAGATTGAAGTGTTAGACTGCAAATTGTTATAAATCTGCAAGCAATCCACAAAGCAAGCACTGATGTTTCCTTCTCCATCATTTGTTCCAACAAAACCAGCAATATCACCTTGTGCTTCAATAGTGAAGTTTTCCAAATCATCACTTCTTACATAAGTTTGTCCGACAATTTCAACAATGTGTTTAAAACTTTCGCCACCAACACGACTGTTTGCAATTGAAGCATTGTTTGTCAACACAAAACCTGCAACAGTTGTTTCAATTCCCATTGCATCAGTAAGTTCAATTGGGTCTGTGTTTGCCCCTTTGATA
>JAGBBH010000055.1 GCA_017938505.1 Clostridia bacterium
GGTGAAAATGGAAAATAACAGATTTATAACATCAACAAAAAATATAACCGATATTGAAATTGAAAACAGGTTGCGCCCAACATCGATGTCGCAATATGTTGGTCAAGAAAAGGTTAAAAGCAATCTTGAAATTTATATCAAAGCAGCAAAATCTCGTGATGATGCTCTTGACCATGTTTTGCTTTATGGTCCTCCTGGACTTGGAAAAACAACACTATCACATATCATCGCAAATGAACTAGGTTCACAATTTAAGGTTACTTCTGGCCCAGCAATTGAACACGCTGCTGACCTTGCCGCAATACTGACAAATTTAAACAAGAATGATGTTCTTTTCATAGATGAAATACACAGACTTCACAAGACTGTTGAGGAAATTCTTTATCCTGCAATGGAAGATTTCGCACTAGACTTCATTGTTGGCAAAGGCCCTTCTGCAAAAAGTATGCGTCTTAAGATTCAACCTTTTACTTTAATTGGAGCAACAACCAAGGCAGGAATGTTAACAGGACCGCTTCGTGATAGATTTGGCGTTATTGCAAGGCTCGAACTATATTCAGATGAAGAACTGCAAATTATTGTCAAACGCTCTGCAAAAGTTCTAGGTGTTGAAATTGATGATGAAGCGAGTCTTAACATTGCCAGACGCTCAAGGGGAACTCCAAGAATTGCAAACAGAATGTTAAAAAGAGTTCGTGATTATGCAGAAGTTAAAGGAACTGGCAAAATCACAAAAGACATTGCGGACCAAGCTCTTTCAAAAATGGAAATTGATTATCTTGGCCTTGATTTCATAGACCGCAAAATTTTGGAAAGTATCATTCATAAATTTGGTGGCGGACCTGTTGGTCTTGACACTCTTTCTGCAACTATAAGCGAAGATTCTAATACAATTGAAGATGTTTATGAACCATACCTATTGCAACTAGGGTTCATTGCAAGAACTCCAAGGGGACGAGTTGCTTTGGAGAACGCTTATAAACATCTGGGAATTGAATATGTTCCACCAAAACAATAAAAACATCTATGTGGCTGGGATATATAACTGCTTCAATCTATAAATTACACTGTAAATCTTAAACACATTTAAGGAAAAATAATGAAGATTAATGAACAAAATGAAACTATTACAAATAACGAAGAAAAAAAAGAGTTGAACCCACTTTTGCGTTCGACTTATTTCTACGATTTGCCTGAAGAAAGAATTGCCCAAACTCCAATTGAGCCTAGAGACCATTCTCGCCTTTTGTGTTATAATAGAAACAACAATGAAGTGCAACATAAACATTTCTATGACATTATAGACAAATTAAATGCAGGAGATATGTTGGTTGTAAATAACACAAAAGTTTTACCAGCAAGACTTTATGGTTTCAAGTCTGAAACGGGTGCAAAAATTGAAATTTTGCTTCAAAAACGAATTGATTTACATAATTGGGAAGTCATAGCAAAACCTACGAAACGCCTCTCGGTTGGAACGGAAATTGTGTTTAATGAAAATATTAAATGCAAGGTTATTGAAAAAGGTGACTATGGCGCTTGCAAAATTGAGTTTGTCTATTCAGATATCAAAAGTTTTGAAGAACACCTGATTGAAATTGGAACCGTTCCTCTTCCACCATATATCAAAGAAAAGCTAAAAAGTGCCGAAAGATATCAAACAGTTTATGCAAAAGTTGAAGGCTCAAGTGCAGCACCAACAGCTGGATTACATTTCACTCCTGATTTAATGCAAAAACTTAAAGAAAAGGGAATTGAAATCGTTGAAGTTCTCCTTCATGTTGGACTTGGAACATTTAGACCTGTAAAAGAAGACAATATTTTGAATCACGAAATGCATAGTGAATATTTTGAAATTACTCCAAAAGTTGCAGAAAAAATTAACTCTGCAAAAGCCGAAGGAAGAAGAATTGTTGCCGTTGGAACAACTTCTGTCCGAGTTCTGGAAAGCGGAACCGACTCAAATGGTCTTTTACAACCTCAAAAACGAGAAACTCAAATTTTTATATTTCCACCATATAAATTTAAAATGGTTGACGCATTAATTACAAATTTTCATTTGCCTGAAAGCACATTAATTATGCTTGTTTCGTCATTCGTAGGGGACATTTCAACAACACTCAACCTTTACAACCTCGCTGTTGCTGAAAATTATCGTTTTTTCAGTTTTGGCGACGCAATGTTCATTGAATAAAGTTTTCAAATTGATTTTATATTATATAGAGGTAATCAACAATGAATAATAACATAGAAGTTGGCAAGGTATATAAACATTATAAAAACCAACAATTATACAAAGTGTTGGCAATTGCCAAGCATAGCGAAAATAACGAAGATATGGTTGTATATGTTGCATTATACGGCAACGGGCAAATTTGGGCTAGACCACTTTCTATGTGGAATGAAGAAATATCGCTCAACGAACATAAAGTTAGACGATTCTCAAAAGTTGAAGAATAAAAGTTTTTAATTAAAAGGAAAAATATGCAAGAACCAAATTTTAGTTATGAAATTATAAAAGTGTGTCCTAAAACAGGTGCAAGGGCAGGGGTTTTCCATACTCCTAGAGGAGATATTAAAACTCCTGTGTTTATGCCAGTTGGCACACAAGCAACCGTAAAGGGGTTAAGACCAGAAGATTTGGAAGATATGGGAGCACAGATAATTTTGTCTAACACATATCATCTTTTTTTGCGTCCTGGACACGAATTGGTTGAAAAAGCCGGCGGATTACATAAATTTATGAATTATGACAAACCAATATTGACAGACAGTGGTGGTTTTCAAGTTTTTTCATTGTCAGACTTGAGAAAGGTTTCAGAAAAAGGCGTCGAATTTCGTTCTCACTTAAGCGGTGAAAAATTCTTAATGACTCCAGAGTTGTGTATGGACATTCAGGAATCTTTGGATAGCGACATTCATATGGCTCTAGACCAATGCACTGAAGCAAATGCAAGTTATACTGAAGCAGAAAGTGCAAGAGAACTCACAAAAATGTGGCTAAAAAGATGTTATGAACATCATAAAGGCGGAAATCATATTCTTTTCCCAATCATACAAGGGAATATGTATAAAGATTTGCGTGCAAAATGCATTGAAGATTGTTTGCCTTATGCAAAGTGTGGCATTGCAATTGGTGGGTTGTCTGTCGGAGAAGAAAAAAGTTTAATGTATGACATTTTAGATTTTATGCAACCAAAATTGCCTGAAAATATGCCTAGATATCTTATGGGGGTAGGCAGTCCTGATTGCCTTATTGAAGGCTTTGCAAGAGGAATTGATATGATGGATTGCGTTTTGCCTACTAGAATTGCTCGAAACGGAACAGCTTTTTCAAAAAATGGAAAAATGGTAATAAAAAACAGCTCTTTCAAAGAAGATTTCAGACCAATTGAAGAAGATTGCGACTGTTATGCTTGCAAACACTTCTCTCGTGCATATATCAGACATCTTATTAACGCGGGCGAAATGCTAGGGGCAGAACTTCTATCAATTCATAACTTAAGATTTTTAATCAGACTTGCAGAACAGTCAAGAGAAGCAATCTTGGGGGACTATTTCCCAGAATTTAAAGAAGAATTTTTAAAAAATTATAAGATTTAAGTTTATAACATTTTTTCTTAATCAGACTAAAAAAATTAAACCAATTAAACCAAATGAAATTTTTTTAGTCAATTATAAAAAATATAGGGGAAATTTCATCATTTTTCTAATTTAACTTAAGGGTGGGGTTCAAAAATTTTGCATACCACGCCTTTTACAACTATTCGCAAAAGACAGGTTTTGCGAATAGATAATGCATATTTGGTATTATGCATTGCATAACACTCTCAAAATGTTGATTTTTTTAAAATTCGACATTTTTTATTTTTTCTATCAAATTTGTTCATATATTTATTGATTATATATAATTTTTAAATCATGTTTTATATGTGCATAATACCAGATATAAAATAAAAAACACAATTTATTCGCAAATAAATTGTGTTTTAATTTTATTATTCTTTAATTTTATCTTCTTTTGGTATAAGTTTTTCAAGTTTCTTAATGTCTTTTTCATAAGTCCATTTGTAACGTTCTTCAACTCCACCATTTTCAAGTATCCATTGGTTATATTTTATGATTGTGTTGACTGTCGATTTTACCATTTCTTCATCTGTGATTGGTGCACAATGAATAAGTTTTACATCCATTTTAACAGGGCCATTAATGTCCCACATGTCAACTCTGCAAAATTCTTGATGTTGTGGAGCAAAATCAAAACCATTTTTTAGTGCGACATAGTGAATTACATATGGCATTAATCCACTATTAAAACTAAAATTTGCCCCCATCTTAGAAAATTCGCTTTCGTCAAAGTTAATGCACATATTATCTTCATCAATATATGTTTTTGCAAGATCTTCGATAATTTCAATTGCTAAATCGATTTTTCCTTGCAAGTATTCCTCAGATTTATTTGCTGTTCCTTCGCGAAGAGCGATATTTGAAATCGTATATAAGTAATTTCCGAAGCTTGTTTCTCTATAATCACAGCCATTTGAACCGTGATAATCTCCGCAACGATACAATGTTTCTACAACATTCTTGCTTAATATATTTTTCATAAAAAATTCTTCCTTTTTTTATTCTTCGTCAAACAATTCAGTCATAATGTCATCATCTTCTTGCATTTCTTTGGATTTTTTTGCGGCTTTTTTCATTGCTTGTTTAGACTCTTTTTCTTTTCTTTTGTAAAAGTCTTCAATTGCTGCTCTAATTGATTCTTCTGCCAACAGTGAACAGTGGAATTTGTGCGTTGGAAGTTCTCCAAGCATATCCAAAATATCTTTATTTGTAACTTTCAATGCTTCTTCAATTGTCTTTCCCTTAATCAAATCGCAAGCCAAATCTGAAGAAACAATTGCGACACAACAACCAAAAGTCTTAAATCTTGCATTTTCAATGATGCCATCATCAGTAATTTTGAGATACATTTTCATAATGTCGCCACAAGCAGCATTTCCAACTTGTCCAATTGCGTTTGCTCCATGCATTCCGCCAGCATTACGAGGATTTTGAAATCTTTCTAAAACAAATTTGCTATACATAATCCTAATACCTCCCCGCTTGAATTGGTGAAATTGCTCTCAATTTCAAAACAACTTTTTGAATCTCATCAACAACATAATCAATGTCTGATTTTGATATGTTTGTTCCAAATGAAAATCTAACCGCACCTTGAGCAATGTCATCTTGAACATTCATTGCCTTCAACACATGAGATGGAAGCAAAGATTTTGAAGTGCAGGCAGACGCAGTCGAAACACAAATTCCTGCCAAATCAAGAAGCATCAGAATTGATTCTCCTTCAATGCCATAGAATGATATGTTCAAAATGGCATTTGACTTTTGTTGTGGATGTCCATTAATTTGGAAATATTCCACCTTTTCAGACAATTTTTGCAAGAAATATTCCCGGATAGTCTTAATCTTTTTATTGTTAATAATATGGTTTCTTGTTGCAATTTCAATTGCCTTTCCAAATCCTGCAATGGCTGGAACATTTTCAGTCCCCGACCTTTTTCCTCTCTCTTGGCTGATTCCTCCATAAGAAATTGGTTCTATCATTACGCCATTTTTTACATACAAAGCACCAATACCTTTTGGCCCATGAATTTTGTGTGCAGAAAGCGACATAAGGTCAATTTCCATATCTTGAACATCTAAATTCAAGCAACCAACAGCTTGCACTGCATCTGTATGGAACAAAATGCCATAGTTATGAGCAATTTTTGCAATTGCTTTAATGTTTTGAATCGTTCCAACTTCATTGTTAACTGCCATAATTGAAATCAATGTTGTGTCTTTTCTAATTGCATGAAGAAGTTCTGGCAATTTAACTAACCCTGTTGAATCAACTGGAAGATATGTAATTTCAAAACCTTCTCTTTCAAGTTGTTCACAAGCATGTAAAACCGCATGGTGTTCCACTTGGCTTGTAATGATGTGTTTTCCTTTATTTGCATAAGCTCTGGCAACACCTAAAATTGCCCAGTTATCGGCTTCAGTTCCACCACTTGTAAAGTAGATTTCATTTGCTTTGCTTGCATTAATTGCGTTTTTAATCCTGTCTCTTGCTCTGTCAACAATAGACATAGCTTCTCTGCCATAACTGTGAATAGAACCAGCATTGCCATAGATAGCATTGAAACAAGGTATCATTTCATTTAAAACTTCGCTTGACACATAAGTTGTCGCAGCATTATCTAAATAAATTTTTCTTTCCATCTTTCACCCTTTTAACAACCTAATTTTACCACTAAAACAAGCACTTGTCAATAGGTAATTTTATAAAAATTAACTTTTTAAAAAGCAATAATTTTCTTCATTTTAAAGGTTTAAATCAATTGTTTAATTGCTTCAGACAACCCCTCTTGAGGCCAAAGTCCAATATGTTTTTCTTTCAATTGACCATCAACAAAAATCATTATTGTTGGGATAGACATAATACCAAATGACCTTGCCAAATTTTCATCTTCGTCAACATCAATCTTATATACACTGATTTTATCAGCAAATTCAGATTGAACATCTTCCAAAATTGGAGTCATCATTCTGCAAGGCCCACACCAATTGGCAAAAAAATCAACTAGAACAACCCCTTTTGCTATTTTTTCATTAAAATTTTTTTCGTTAATAATTTCCATAGTTTCTCCTTTCAATAAGACTTACAAAAATAACTAGAATTATTCAAATTTAAGCAAATTTTGCTTCTTAATAACGCACGATTTAACAAAAGTTAACCGAGCAAGTTTTCTATAACAAAAGCACTCAACACACACCCGCACATCGCTGGATAATATGACACACTTCCAACCGTTTTCTTTTGAATTATTTGGTCTTCATCTTGAGATTCTTTATCTATAATTTTCATTGCTGGAAATTTGCAACAAACGACATCTAAATTTTGCACCTGCCTTTCCCTCAATTTTTTTCGCATAACCTTTGCAAGCCCGTCATTCTTGGTTTTGTAAATATCTACGACCTCAAAAAGAGGAACCGCTATTCTATTTCCAGCACCCATTGCAGACACAATTTGAATGTTATTTTTCTTACAATAATCAATAAGGTCAACCTTGTCCTGAACACTGTCAATGGCATCAATAACATAATCAAACTTTTGTGTAAATATTTGACCTTTGGTTTCTGCGGAAAATCTTGTTGAAATTGCGTTCACTTCACACGACGGATTTATTTTCATAATCATATCTTTCATAACTTCCGTTTTAAGTTTCCCGACAGTTTCAACATTTGCCACAACTTGCCGGTTTATGTTTGAAATGTCAACAACATCAAAATCAACAAGCGTAATCTTTCCTACTCCGGCCCTTGCAAGCATAATCGCCGTGTAACCACCAACGCCACCAACACCTATAATTGCAATCGAAGACTTCTCAAGTTTCTTAATTCCTTCTTCTCCAACCAAGAGTTTCGTTCTGTTTCGCCACATATTAGACTTCCTTTATGTTGTAGTAGTATGCAACAATATTTAAACATACTACACAATATATTGTTTTTTATTATAACACATACTTTGTCATATCAAATGTCATTCTTCTGTCTTTGAATACAGATTTTACATAGTTCCTATCAATGATGACATCAAGCATTGGATGTTCTCCTGTTGCATTAAATGAAACATCTTCCAAAAGAGCTTCCATAATTGTGTGGAGTCGTCTTGCTCCCAAATCTTCACTTGTTTCATTTTCATTTTCTGCCATTTCTGCAATTTCATCAAGTGCATCTTCTTTAAACACAAGATTGATATTGTCAACCTTCAAAAGATTTGAATATTGCAAAGTAACAGCATTTTTTGGAGTGCTTAAAATTTTCTTAAATTCTTCTTTCTTCAAACTTTCAAGATGAACCCTAATTGGAAATCTTCCTTGAAGTTCAGGAATCATATCTTCCATTTTAGAAATTTGGAAAGCTCCTGCGGCAACAAACAAAATGAAATCTGTTTTAACATTGCCATATTTTGTTGGAACTGTACTTCCTTCAACAATTGGCAAAATATCCCTTTGAACCCCTTCTCTTGAAACATCAGCACTTCCTGTCGCCTGACTTTTTCCAATGATTTTGTCAATTTCATCAATGAAAATGATTCCCTGTTCTTCAGCCAAGGTTATTGCTTCTTCGTTGACATTGTCCATATCAATGATTTTTTCGCTTTCTTCTTGCAACAAGTTTTCCCTTGCATGCTTAACAGTCATTTTCTTTTTCTTGTGTTTTTGCGGAGCCAACCCTTCAAACATTGACCCGAGGTTTATTTCACTTCCACCCAAAGACATCATAGGTTTTGGAGCATCTAAAACAACAACTTCCACAATTTCATCTTCGCATTTTCCTGAACGAAGTTCCTCAAACAAGACATCTCTATTGACATCAACGGTTGTAACTCTGCGATTTTGGAAAAGAGCATCAACAAGTTTGTTCTCAACAATTGGCATAACCTTGTTTTCAACCTCTTTTTTCTTTTTGTCTTTAACCATTCTTACCGCAACTTCAACCAAATCGCGAATCATACTTTCGACATCACGACCAACATAACCAACTTCAGTATATTTCGTTGCTTCAACCTTAACAAATGGTGCACCAACCAATTTCGCAAGCCGCCTTGCAATTTCAGTTTTACCAACCCCTGTTGGTCCACTCATAACAATGTTTTTTGGTGTTATCTCATCTCTAACTTCTGCTGGCAACTGACTTCTTCTATAACGATTTCTAAGTGCAACAGCAACCGCTTTTTTTGCTTTGCTTTGACCAACAATATATTTATCAAGTTCTGTTACAATTTGTTTTGGTGTAAAATTCATAATATTCCCCTTTTCATCTTCATTTTATAAAATTAAACTTCTTCCACAATAATGTTGTCATTTGTAAAAATGCAAATTTCGCTTGCGATTTTAACTGCTTTATATGCAATGTCTTTTGCTTCGTCATTTGTGTTTTGCAAAAGCGCTTTTGCTGCTGCCAATGCATAGTTTCCTCCTGAACCAATTGCACAGATTCCATCTTGTGGTTCAATGACATTGCCTGTTCCGTCAATCATTAAAATTGTTGATTTGTCTGCAACAATCATAAGTGCTTCAAGTTGACGCATTGCTTTGTCCTCTCTCCAAGTTTGAGCAAGAGCAACCGCACTTCGAAGAAGGTTTCCTGAATATTTATTTAATTGGTTTTCAAATCTTTCACAAAGTGAAAAAGCGTCTGCAACTGAACCAGCAAAACCAACCACAACACTGTTGTTGTAAATTCTTTTTACTTTTCTTCCATTGTTTTTAAACACAATGCTGTTTTGGAATGTAACTTGTCCATCTCCTGCAACAGCGATTTTTCCATCTTTTTTAACAGCACAGATGGTTGTTCCTCTAAAATTTGTTTCCATAACATCTCCTTTTTTTCTGCACATGAAAAATCATTTTCATAATGACAAACTCTTACGAATGAATTATATCATAAACAAAAATAAAATTACAACATTTTTTGATATTAAAAAAACACTTGCAAAAATAGTTTGATTTTATTTCCATAAAAAACAAAAAACAGCTATATAAATAACTGTTTCTTTTAATTATTGTTGGATTTGCGTTTCTTCAACAAAGTCGCAAGCCGAACATTTAACCTTTTTGCCTTTCTTTATTAAGAATTTTCCGCATTTTGGACACTTCTTGCCCGTAGGAAGGTCCCAACTCATAAAATTGCAACCTTGTCTGTCTTGACAAGCATAGAAAACCTTTCCTCTTTTTGTGTTTAAAGCAAACACTGGTTTGCCACATTCAGGACAAACTGAAACAGGCTTCTTTTCTTCTGTTTCATAAGGCTTAACATTCTTACATTTTGGAAAGTTTGAACAGCCCAAGAATTTGCCAAATCGTCCTTCTCTAATAAGCATTTTGCTTCCGCACTTTTCGCACTTTATGTCAGTTTCAATTGGTTGCGCTTTCATTGTCAAACTGCTGGAATCAGCCTCAACAAGAAGTCCCTTAAAACCATTCCAAAAACTGTCAACAACGCTGTGCCATTCATCTTTATCTTCTGCAATGTCATCAAGTCTTGTTTCCATATGTGCTGTAAATTTGACATTAATGACCTTATGGAAAAATTGGTCCAAATATTCCGTAATATTTCGTCCAAGTTGTGTTGGAACCAAAGCTTTTCCGTCTTTTTCACAATAAGCTCTAGCTGTCAAAATTGTAATTGTTGCAGCATAAGTTGCAGGACGACCAATCCCTTTTTCTTCCATTGCCTTAACCAGACTTGTTTCTGTAAATCGTGCTGGCGGTTTCGTAAATTTTTGTTCCGTCTTAATTTCAAGAGGTTTAACAAGTTCATTTTCTTCCATTTTTGGAAGTTTTTCCGCCTCTTTGCCCGACTTTTCCTTTGTAGCATCTTCTTCGTTAAATTCTTTATAAACCGCCGTAAATCCAGCAAATTCAAGCGTTTTTCCAACGGCTTTAAAGTTATAATCTTCAACATTCATTGAAACAGTAACATTAGAATATTCCGCTTCACTCATTTGACTTGCTACAAAGCGGTCATAAATCAATTTATAGAGTCTGTAATTATCCTTATTTAAAGAATCTTTAACCTTTTCTGGTGTCATTTGCAACGAAATAGGACGAATTGCCTCGTGCGCATCTTGTGCGTTTTTCTTACTTGAATAAATGTTTGGTTTTGAAGGAACATAATCTTTGCCATATTTTGCTTCAACAAATTCTCGACAAGCATTTTGAGCATCAGTTGACACTCTAGTTGAGTCTGTTCTGATATAAGTGATAAGTGCAAGTTTCCCCTCTCCCTTAATTTCAACACCTTCATAGAGTTCTTGTGCACAAGAAGTGATTCTTTTCAAACTTAACCCCAACTTGTTTCCAGCATCTTGTTGCATCGTGCTTGTTGTAAATGGTGCTGGTGCATGAGATTTTGATTTTGCCTTTTTGATGCTGTCAACAACAAAATCCTTGCCATTAATTGTTTCCAAGACCTTGTCAACAGACTCTTTGTTTTGCAATTTAATTTTCTTACCCTTATATGCTTGAAGTGAAGATTTAAAAGAAATGTTGTCCTTTTTATGAAGTGCTGTAACATTCCAATATTCTTCAGGTTTAAAATTTTCAATTTCTTTTTCTCTGTCAACAACAAGTTTAAGTGCAACAGACTGAACTCTTCCTGCTGAAAGTTTTGGTGCAATTTTCTTTGACAAAATTGGAGAAAGTTTATAACCCACAATTCTGTCCATAACTCTTCTTGCTTGTTGAGCGTTAACCAAGTTCAAATCAATTTCTCTTGGTTCTTCGAGTGCTTTAACAACTGCTTTCTTTGAAATTTCATTAAATTGAATTCTGCATTTTGTTGTTGGGTCCAAACCCAAAACATGAGCAACATGCCAAGAAATCGCTTCGCCTTCCCTATCCGGGTCGGTTGCGATTAGAACGCTTTCAGCAGCTTTTGCCTTTCTTTGCAAATCACTGATAAGTTGTTTTTTGTCTGGATTTATCTCATAATGAGGTTCATAATTATTATTTAAATCAATTGAAAAACTCTTTGCTGGCAAGTCGCGAATATGTCCTTTTGTTGCAAACACTTCATAGCCACTGCCTAAATATTTTTTTAATGTGTCCCTTTTTGCTGGGGCTTCAATTACAACAAGTTTCAAAACTTATCTCCTTAAAATTTTATTTTGGATTGTCAGTTTATAATCTATATGAATTGCCAACTCAAACAATGCTTATACCAAAGCAAAAATCTGACCGGGCAACTTTCTTATTAAACCACGAATTTCCAAAGTTGTCAAACAACTATTCAAAATATTCACAGAAATTTGAGAATTTTCTGCCAAAAAAGCAAAATCCTTCTCTCCATCACTTAAAAGTTCAACAATTTTTTGTTCATCTAAATTGAGTTCAAACATCTTTGTTTTGCTTTTTTTCTTAATGTTATAATACTTTAAAATGTCGTCAACTTCCGTAACACATTGCCCTTCTGCATTTTTAATAATTGCATTAGGCAAGTCGCTTTTATCACTGTTTACATTACCAGGAACCGCAAAAATGTCTTTGCCATATTCCAGAGCAAACTCTTTAGTGTGCAGTGTTCCACTTTTAAAACCAGCTTCCGTAATCAACACGCCTTGCGAGAGTGCCACCAAAATGCGGTTTCTTTTTGGAAAAGTATATCTTTTCGCCTGAAAAGACGGTGGATATTCTGACAAAAGCAGTCCTTTTTGTGCAATTTCCTCTGAGAGAGGAGTGTTTGTTGCAGGATAAATCTTATTAAATCCACTGCCCACAACAGCTATAGTTTCGCCACCAACTTCCAGTGTTTTTCTATGTGCGATTTCATCAACACCATAGCAAAGACCGCTTACAACAACAAGACCGCTTCTTGCCAAATCTTCGACAAGCCTTGCAGTCATAATTTTTCCGTAATTTGTTGGTTTTCTTGTCCCTACAACTGCAATTGCAGGTTTTTTCAAAAGTTCCAGATTCCCCTTCGCATAAAGAAGCAGCGGCCTTTCTGGCAAGTCCGCCATAGAACTTGGATATTCTTCACTGTCAATCGTTAGAATCTTAATTCCTGATTTTAACATATTTTCAACACTGTTATCAAAAGCACGGCGGTCATAATTTGCCAACATTTTATGATAAACATCAGCACTTAAAAGTTTCACAACTTCTAAAGAATTAAGCATTTGCTCAATTGAAAACTCGTGCAAACACTCTAAAATTTCTTCTTGCTTTTTCACAGACAATTCATACATTGACAGAAAAATTAAAAGTTTTTCTTTTTCAGTAATCACCTTTTTCTCCTAAACTAAACACTCCAATATTTTCTATCCAAACCACGATAAGAAATTGCTTCTGCCAAATGTGCAGGAGAAATCTCTTTTTCTCCCGCAAGGTCGGCAATTGTTCTTGCAACACGCAAAATTCTATCGTGGGCTCTTGCACTTAACTTTAAATTTGTAAAGGCATATTCCATCAAATCTTGACAATCTTTAGATAGTTGACAGAACCTCTTTGTTTGAGGAACACTCATCTTTGAATTTGAATAGGTTTTTGTTCCGGAAAATCTTGCAAGTTGAATTTCTCTTGCCTTATCGACCCTCTTTTTAATTTCAGAAGTTGCCTCTTCCTTTTTGTCAGTCTTTAAATCACTATAAGCGATGTTGTCAACTTCAACATGAATGTCAATTCTGTCCATAATAGGCCCAGAAATTTTTGAAAGATATTTATGAATCTGAACAGGACTGCAAGTGCACTCTCTGTCTTTTGAACCATAATTCCCACAAGGACAAGGGTTCATACTTGCAATTAGGGTAAAACTTGAAGGATATGTAACGGTCTGTTTTGCTCTAGCAACCGTAATTGCACCATCTTCAAGTGGTTGTCTTAAAGTTTCAATCATATTGCGTGAATATTCAGGAAATTCATCAAGATAAAGCACCCCATTATGTGCCAAACTAATTTCGCCTGGTTTTGCGTGATTTCCTCCGCCCGTCAAACTGATAACAGTTGCAGTGTGATGAGGAGTTCTGAAAGGTCTTTCTGTGATTATACCCTTTTTTAAGTCGAGTTCTCCTGCAATTGAATGGATTTTTGTAACCTCCAACGCCTCTTCAAAAGTCAAATCTGGCAAAATACCGGAAAAACATTTGGCAAGCATACTTTTTCCACTTCCTGGAGGTCCAATCATAAGCACATTATGCCCGCCTGCCGCAGCAATTTCCAATGCCCTTTTTGCAGCAACTTGCCCCTTTACATTTTCAAAATCAAGTTTGTTGCTACAAGTTCTTGCAACTTCCTCAAATTGTTTTGTTTCAAGAGGAAAATAAATCGATTCGTCATTCAAAAATCCCACAACCTCTCGCAATGTTGCAAAAGCAAAAATTTCCATTCCAGAAATAAACTTTGCTTCTTCGGCATTTTCGGCAGGAATAACAAATTTCGTAAAACCTAAACTTCTTGCTGTAATCAATATTGGCAACAACCCCTTAATTTTTTTAACCGAACCATCAAGTGAGAGTTCGCCAAGAAAAACAAATTCCTTATATTTTTTATTTTTAATTTGTTCAGATGCTGACAAAATTCCAACGGCAATTCCAAGGTCATAAAGAGGTCCTTCTTTTTTTACATCAGCGGGTGCAAGATTGATTGTATATGCTTTAACAGGAAACTCAAACGCAGAGTTTCTGATTGCAGACTTTACCCTGTCTTTTGATTCCTTAACAGCAGTGTCGCCAAGTCCAACAATTTCAAAATGAGGAACTCCACCTATCATATCTGTTTCAATTTCTGTTTTAAATCCATCAATGCCATTGAGACCAAAACTTAAAACTTTTGAAAGCATAAACGCACCTCTCTTTTTACATTTCTATAATTATAACAAATTTCTTTGCAAAGGTCAAAACGATTTTGCAATCATAAAAAAGTTTCTACAAACAAAAACGACAATCCATTTATCTTGCAAAAACAATAAAAAAGACACAACATAAGTTGTGCCTCAAATTTGAGTATTTACATCAAAATCATAGCCATCAAGAAAGCAACCGCCAGCGAAAAGCAAAAGGCAATCACAAACCATTTAATAAATTTGTCTTTCAACATCTTTTTTGAAAAGTCTTTTCTATAAATTTGCTCATTTTGATTAAATTGTTCTGTTGTAAGTTGATTTGCATTTATAACATTTGCCTTAAAAATCTTAAACCTTTCCTCAAGTTCAAGTTTGAAAGATGAAAAATATTGAATAATAAGCCAAACACCCCAAAACAGAGACAACAAAAGAAGTGAGGCAAGCACAAAATACATAAAACCTGCCCAAACTTTAACCAAAATTGCAAAAATGCTTGCCAAAACAATGGCAATTATTGTAATAATGTAAGCCACTTCATTTTTCCTTAAATTATAAAACTGCAAGAATGTAAATCACAACAATAACAACCGTTGCAACAATCCAACAAATAAGCCACGCAATGTTGTGCTTTGTCCAGCCCGTTCCACGCTTACGCATAGTCCAATAAAAACCGAGCCAAATGCAAATAACATATGCCAAGCACTCACCAATTGCTTGGAAAGAGTTTGCAAGCACTTGATTTCCTGTGTGTTTAAAAATTAAACGCAAAACAAGCGCAATTGCAATGAACATAATTGCAAAATATGACAAACAGTCCAAAATCTTGGTAGATGACCATTTTCTTGGTTGTTTATTGTTTTTATTATCACTCATAATTTCCTCCAAATATTTATATGAACCAACAATCCCATCAGTTAACAAAATCAATAATATAAAAATTGAAACTCATTAGAAATTATCACCCTTACATAATTAAGTTTTTCAACCATTTCTCAAGTTTGAATTTTTATTTTGCAGTTTCAGTATATCTGCTTTCTCTAATTACATTAACCTTAATTTGCCCAGGATATTGCATTTCATTTTCAATTTTGCTTGCAATGTCTTTAGCCATAAACATTGCTTCACTATCTGAAATTTGGTCAGGTTTAACAATGATTCTCACTTCCCTGCCTGCTTGAACAGCAAATGACTTTTCAACACCTTTAAACCCATTTGCAATTTCCTCCAATTGTTGAAGTCTTTTGATATAGTTTTCAAAACTATCTCGTCTAGCCCCAGGTCTTGAACTTGAAATAGCATCAGCAACTTGAACAATCACTGCTTCAATAGATTTGAATTCAACATTAAAGTGATGTGCTTCAATGCAGTGAAGAACAGCGTCATTTTCGCCGCATTTTTTTGCAAGTTCCGTTCCAATTTGAATGTGAGTTCCTTCCAATTCGTGGTCAAGAGCTTTTCCAATGTCGTGCAAAAGACCTCCGCGCTTTGCAATCTTAACATTTGCCCCCATTTCGCTTGCCAAAAGGCCAGCAATGATTGAAGTTTCAATTGAATGTTTCAAGCAGTTTTGACCATAACTTGTTCTATATTTCAATCGACCAAGAGTTCTAACAAGTTCAGGATTTAAATTGAAAATTCCTGTTTCATTGCATGCTTCTTCGCCCGCTTGTTTAACAATTTTATCAACTTCTCTCTGCATTTTTTCAACAATTTCTTCAACTCTTGTTGGATGAATCCTTCCGTCAGAAATAAGTTTCTCCAAAGACAATCTTGCAACTTCTCTTCTGATTGGGTCAAAACCAGAGATTGTAATCGTTTCAGGAGTGTCGTCAATGATAAGTTCAACTCCAGTTACCGCTTCAATTGTGCGAATATTTCTTCCTTCACGGCCAATAATTCTTCCCTTCATTTCGTCATTAGGAAGAGCAACAACAGAAACAGTCATTTCACTTACAGTTTCGGTTGCACATCTTTGCAAAGCTTGACCGATAATCCAACGAGCTTTGTTTTCACCTTCTTCTTTAGCATCGTCTTCAATTTTCTTAACGATGACAGCAGCCTCTTTTTGAGCATCATTTCTCATATTCGCAATAAGCAAATCTTTTGCTTCTTGCTTTGAAAGTTTGGCTGTTTTTTCAAGTTCTTCCAAAATTTGGCCTTTCAAAACCTCTTGTTCTTGTTTTGCTTTTTCCAAATTTTCTTTCAAAACACCAATTTCTTTCTTTTCTTCGTCAAGTTGGTCGCTTTTTTTATCAAGAGATTGTTCCTTCTTCTCAAGATGTTCTTCTCTTTGATTCAATCTTTCTTCCAACTTTAACGCTTCTGTTCTTCTTTCTTTAACTTCTTGTTCAACCTCTTCTTTCAATTTTTGAGATTGTTCTTTACTTTCAATAATAGCTTCTTTTTTTATAGTTTTTGCTTCCGCATACGCATCTTCAATAATTTTAATAGCATTTGATTTGTTTTTTTCAAGCTTTTTAGAACTGTAAATCTTAAAAACCAAAAATCCCCCGGCAAGCCCAACAACAAAGAGGGCTACCGCAATTACTGAAACGATAGGAGCGGAAACACTTAACAAAATGTTTTCCATAACTTCCCCTTTCAAATAAGTGATTGTCAATATGACGAAAAATAAAAGACAAACACTTATGTTTTTAGTTTAAACAAATTACAAGCGTTTGTCAAATAAATTTAAAAATTAAATATAATAATAACAATTTTTTTTAAAATATATTGCAAAACAA
>JAGBBH010000056.1 GCA_017938505.1 Clostridia bacterium
AAACAGATATGCAGTGATCTTGAATGTAAATGCTGGAGAAGACAAAGTTTACAGAGCAGGCACAGAACTTGAAAGTGCAACAATCACATTGTATGGCGAATATGATGGCAAGTTCGGAACACTTTACACAGCAGAAGAAGAAGGCGAAGCAGTAACACTTGCAAGTTTGAACCTTACAAGAGAAGGACATACATTTGCAGGCTGGTTCGAAACAGCAATCGCAGAAGACGCAGATGTATCAGGTGCAACAGAAATCACATCAAGCACAGCATACAATGAAACAGATGTTAAGACAATCTATGCATACTGGACAATCAATGAATATACATTGAAAGTTGAATATGTATTTGCAAAAGACAATGCAACTGCACACGAATCAGCAGAAAGAACAGTTAAGTTTAGGGCAACTATTACAGTTGAAAGTCCAAAACTTGAAGGTTATGATGCAAGTGTAGAAACATTGAACTTTACAATGACATCTGAAAAACTTGCTACAGCAGTTGAAGGTGTGGTTACAGAAACGGTTTCTTACTCAGCAATTGAATATACTTTGACATTCAATGCAGACGGTGGAGAAACGGTTGAAGAAATTAAATATACAATTGAAGATTCTGTTGAACTTCCAGAAACAACATATCAAGGATATGACTTTGGTGGTTGGTTAGTTGTTAAAACAGGTGAAAAACAAGATGATTCGACATGGCTTGATGGTGAAGAATATAGTAACTGGAAAGCAAACAGCATCTATCCAGAAGATTTGACAAACTTTGTTATTGGAACTGGAATGTATGGTGATGTTGAATTCAAGGCGGTTTGGAACCAAGGAACATCTAACTTCAAGGTTATCTTGATGAAAGAAAATGTTGATGGAACTGCTTATGAAGCAGAAACATACACAGTTAACGGAACAACTGACACAGCAGTTACTGTTGAGGCAGAGGCTGATGGTGTTGTTGTAAACGGAAGATACACATATTCTCCAGAAGGATTCACTTATGAAGACAAAGCAGAATATGTAATGATTTCTGGTGAAGTTGAAACAGAAACAACAAACAACATTGACAAGAGTGGAAACTTTGCAGTTAAACTCTACTTCTCAAGAAATGCTTATACATTGAACCTTGTTTATGGAAATTCAATTGAAAGCGTTGAAGTTGATGCAACAGTTGATGGTTCTATGACAGGCAGTGATAAGGAATATACAGTTTACTATGGTGCAGAGATTACGATTTCAGCAACAGAAAAAGCTGGATATACTTGGACAGGTTTTGTCGCAACAGGAATTGTTCTTGAAAACGCAACAAGCAAAACAATAAGCTTTACAATGGGAGCAGGAAATGTTTCTATTGAAGCCACAACAACAATCATTCCATATACACTTACAATTGATGTAAATGGTGGACAATATGCTAGCAGCACTGAAATTGCAGGAAATGTTGAAACATCACCATTTGCAATTGCAGATGCAACTAGAGAAGGTTACACATTTGCAGGTTGGGATTTGAGTGGAATTGGACAAGGAACATTTGTTGAAGAAACAAAGATGTTTACATTTGGTGCAAGCAACTCTACAATCAAGGCAACTTGGACACCTAACAGATATAAAGTTATCTTGAACTTGAATGATGTTGTTGCAGGAAATGGTTCAACAACTGCAGAAACTTCAGTTAAGACAGTAGAAAATGTAGATGTTGCAATCGTGGCAGGAACAATTGAATTGTGGGCAGAATATGACAATGATTACACAACACTCTACACAACAGTAGATGAAACAGACAGTGTAACATTTGCAGATTTCGACGCAAATTCACTTACAAGAGATGGATACACATTTGTTAAGTGGTCATCTACAGCGGAAGGTGAAGATGAAATCACTTCAAGTGCTGAATGTAAGACAACAGAAACAACAACAATTGTTGCTATCTGGCAAGTTGAAGCATTTGTTCTCACAGTTTCAAAGAACATTGCAGAAAAAGTTTCAGTTTCAGTTGAAGGTGAAGGCGTAGAAGCGGTTGCAGGAGAAACAGATAAGTATGAAGTAACATTCGATACATCTGTAACACTTACAGCAACAGTTGAAGCAGGATATCACTTCGTAAATTGGACAATGGATGCAAGTGTTTGGACAACAACAGAAGTTGAATTTGATTATGTAACAGCAAGCGACAGAACAGTTGTTGTAACAATTGAAGCAAATGGCTATGAAGTTGTTTATAACGCAAATGGCGGAAGTGGTGCAATAGCAAACACAGAAGCAACCTATGATGAAGATGTTGCTCTTAGCGATGGAACAGGATTTGTTAAACTTGGATACACAATCTCTGGTTGGGTAGATGCAGATGATGTTGCTTATACTCTTGGAGATACAGTTTCTAACTTGACAACAGAAGAAAACGGGGTTGTAACATTGTATGCAGTTTGGACAGCAAACACATATAATGTGGAATTCAATACAAACTTTGGTTCTGATGTTGAAACAATGAACGCAACTTATGATGTTGCAACAGAAATCGTTGGCACAACAACAAGAGATGGTTATGACTTCCTTGGTTGGTCAATGACAAACGGAACGACATCTGATGCAGAAATTGTTGCAAGCATTGGAGAATATGCAACACTTACTGAATATTTGGTAGGGGAAGCAAAAGATGCTGGTGTTTATGAATTTGAAGATAAATACTATGCATTCAACCTCAGCACAGGAGACCAAAAGGCTGAAGCAGAAGCAGACAAAGCAACCGCAACTGTTTACGCAATTTGGGGAGTTGGTGCAGCAACCTATAAAGTTGAATATTATCTTGAAACTTTGGCTGGAGAATTCAAACTCGACACAGATGCTGAATTTGAAACAGAAGGTTTGACATTTGAAAGAAAGACAAGAAATGTTAACAGCATTACTGGTGAAAATGTAGCAATTGAACAAGTTGAATTTGAAGGATTTACACTTGACCTTTCAGTTGAAGGAACGGCAACAAATGGAACTGTTGCAAGTGATTCTTCACTCGTACTTGCTCTTTACTACACAAGAAATACATACGATGTTGAAGTTGTAATTGACGATGAAAAAGCAGCAACAACAACAGGCGCAGGAACTTATAAGTTTAACGAAGAAGTGGCAATTGAAGTTGCTATGAACAATGGTTATACATATAAGGGAATGAGTTATGTTGCTGGAGAAGAAACAATTACAATTGACACATTGACTCACGAATTTAATGTAACAAGCGACATTACATTCACAGTTGCAACAGAAGCAAACGACTTCGGCTATGTTGTTGAATTCGTATTTGAAACATTAGATGGAACAAACTATGAAGCAATTGCTGGAGTTGAAAATGCAACATTGACAGCAAAAGTTAACACAGTTGTAACATTTGATATGATTCAAGCATCTGTTGAAGCGGTAGAAGCTCAAGAAGAAACAAATGGATTTGCATACGAAAACAGATTTGTTGTCAGCAGTGCAGATTCAGTTGTTGAACCAGAAGATGGCAAGACAAAAGTTACAGTTTACTTCGCAAGAAGCAGCTATACACTTGCACTTCTCAAGACAACAGGAGTTTCTAGCATTACAGCAACAGCAAAAGCAACTGGAACAGTTGATGGCTTCTATGTAACAGCAGGAGAAGAATCAGCAGACGAAAACACAGTTGAATTTGTTGTTAGATATGGTGCAGAAGTTACAATTACAGCAGACATTGCAGATGGTTATGAATTTAAAGATTGGTCAACAGCTCTTGTCGTTGATGGAACATTGACAATGCCAGCGGAAAACTTGACTCAAGACAAAGCTGTTTATGCAAACACAAACACATTGTCAGTTGACTTCAAGGTTAACTTCTACACAGCAAACTTCAGTGCAAATGAAGATGAAGACTACAGTGATTACACATTCTTCAAAGAAGAAACATATCAAGCTCCAACAGACTCAATAATTGAAGTTGAATTGCTTGAAGAACTTGGAATTGACACATACGCAATCGAAGGATTCTCTTATGAAACATTTGAAAGTGGTGTTAAAGTTTCAGGAAGCGGCAACACAGTTGTTAAGGTTTACTTCAAGAGAAATGAAGTTGAAGTGAACTTCGCAATGGTTGAAGGTCTTGCAAATATGACAGCAACAGTTAGTGAAGATGATGGTGCTTATGCAATCACTCAAGAAATCACGGAAAATACAACAATCAGCGTTAAATTTGGCGCAACAATCAATCTTGCATACGAACTTGAAACAATTGCAGATGGAACAAGTGGTTACACATTCAACAAGTTTACTGTTGATGGAAGTGATATTGATGAAACAGCAGTTGTTGTTGGAATAAACACAATGACAATTTCAGCAAATGTTTCAAACAACAAATATACAATCACATTCTATGGCAACACAGGTTCTTATGAAGATGATGAAAACGGAACAATCACAGAATATGTTCAAGAAAATGTTGAATTCAATAGACCAGTAACTTTGGCAGATAACAAATTTACAAAGACTGGATTTGGATTTGCAGGTTGGGCATTGACTGAAGATGGCGAAGTTGAATATACAGACAAAGCAAACTTCACATACAGTGAAACAAAATCAATTGAACTTTACGCAATCTGGACAGCATACTCATACAACATTGCATATGATGCAAATGGTGGTGAGGGCGAAATGGAAAGCCACATTGCAGTTAAGTTTGGCGAAGAAGTTACACTTAGAGCAATTGGATTTACAAGAACAGGTTACACATTCAATGGTTGGACTTATGAAAATGATGATGAAGAAGTGGTTTCAATTTCACTTGAAACAACAAAAGTAACATCATTGACATCAGTTGAATTCAAGACGGTTGTTTTGAAAGCAGTATGGACAGAAAATTCTTATAAGATTAGATATAACTCTAACTATAAGTCAATCGATGCTGACAACACAGAAGATGAATCTGTTGAAGAAACATATCTCTACACAGCAAATGTAACAATCAAGTCAAATACAGACGAAGCAATTGGTTATGCTCTTACAGGTTACAAGTTTGCAGGCTGGACAATTGTTGGAACAGAAACAAAACTTTCAGCTGGCGAAATTGTAAGCAAATTGGCAAGCGAAACAGATGATGTTGTTGAACTCAATGCAAACTGGACAGCAATCAAGTATGCAATTGTATTTAATGGAAATGGTGGAATTGGTGAAATGAGCAGGTTGGAAGCAACTTATGACACATCAATTACTCTTCCAGAAGCAACATTCACTTGCACAGGATACAACTTTGATGGTTGGACTTATGTTGACGACAATGGTGATGAACAAGACCTTGCTGACAAAGC
Source organism: Clostridia bacterium (assembly GCA_017938505.1). Classification (GTDB taxonomy): domain Bacteria; phylum Bacillota; class Clostridia; order Christensenellales; family UBA1242; genus Caccovivens. The sequence continues at coordinate 5,305 of JAGBBH010000056.1, forward strand.
AGAAGTTCTCAACTTGACAACAGAAGAAAACAAAGAAGTTGTGCTTACAGCTAAGTGGAAGGCAATTGAATATACAATCACATACCTTGCAAACGAAGGTGAATTTGCAGGAAGTGAAGAAACAACTTATGTTGAAACATTTACAATTGAAGATGCAATTACAATTGTTGATGGAACGACATTGACAAGAAGAGGATATACACTTCTTGGTTACTCTTTTGAAACAGTGGAAGATGAAGCTGTTGCAGGAAATTGGAGAGATATCTTTGTTGGAGATATCGTTCTTGAAGGACTTGACACAACTCTTGAAGCTGGAATTTACGGAAGTGTAACACTTAAAGCTAAATGGGCAATTAACACATACAATCTCACAATCAACTATGTTGGAACTCCAACACCAGTTGCAAGTTATGAAGCAACTCTTGAATATGGTGCAACTTACTCGGTAATTTCACCAGAAGTTGAGGGTTATTCTCCAGACATCGCAACAGTTGAAGGAACAATTGACCTTGAAGATGTTGAAATTGATGTAACATACACAGCAAACACATATAAACTTACATTCGATTTGAACGACACAGAGAAGTCTCCTGCAGACGACCTTTCTCAAGAAGAATATGAAGTTGTTTATGATGCTGAATATGGTGTATTGCCACAAGCAACAAGAACGGGTTACAACTTCCTTGGTTGGACATTCGTTCAAAACGATACAACAACAATTGCGGCAAATGACATTGTTAAGATTGTTGAAAACACACTTGTATATGCATTGTGGGAAGCAAAAGCAGACACAGCATTTACAGTTGTTTACAAATTTGAAACTCTTGACGGAAGCAGCTTCGTTGAAGTTGTTGAACTCAAAGACAGAGAAACAAGTGTTGGTGTTACAGACACTGCTGTAACAGAAGATATGGTTCTTGCTATTGTTGGCGGAACATACCCAACATTCAATGGTTATAGATATGACGAAACTATCTTGGCCGAAATTACAGCTGATGGATTGGCAGAAGTTGTTGTTAAATATGCAAGAGATTACTTCACATTGACATTGACAGCAGACGAAGCATTTACAACATTCACAGCAACAGCAGAAGAAACTGTGGAAGAAGGACAAGTTGAAACATTCTACATTGAAGACAAAGAAAACGGCGTTTACAGTGTAAGATATGGAACAACAGTAGTTCTTAACTCTACAATTGAAGATGCTGGTTACACATTCGTTGGTTACACATCATCTAATGATGAAATCACAATTGAAGATGCAAAACTTAAGATGACAGCAGATGCAGTTGTTGTAACAGCAAGTGCAGAAGCAAAATCTTATAAGATTGTCTTCAACGGAAATGATGGAAAGACAATAGATGATGAAACATCTTACGAACAAACTGGAGATGTAATCTATAAACAACCACTTACACTCGATGCAAATGCATTTGAAAGAGAAGGTTACTACTTCTGCGGTTGGGCTTATGAAGAAGCAGATGCTGATGATTATAAGCACGACTTTGCAGACAGAGCAACATTCACTCTTGAAGAATATAAGGCAGAAGTAAATCTCTTCGCTGTATGGCGTCCAGAAGGTTATGACCTTGGCCTTGCAGGAACAGAGGGAATTGACCTTTCAAAAGCAACAATCGTTGTAAATGGCGAAGTTGTAGAAACAGAATCAGTTATCACAGTTGAATATGACAGCATTGTTAGAGTTTATGGCATCTATGTAGATGGCGAAACAACAACAGTTGTTAAGGGTGGTTATGAATTTGGTGGATTTAAGGCAAATGATGTTGAAGTTGCAAGCGTTGTAGATGCAACGGGAACATACTATGAATTCACATTTACAGAAAGCACAACAATCACATTGGTTGCAACACCAAAATCAGACACATCATTCAAAGTTGTATATGCATTGCAAGATTTGGCAGATGCAGAAGCAACAGATAACACATACACAGTTGTTAAAGAAATTGTTTGCAATGAAGGAACAACTGGAACAATTGTAGATTATGCATACTTGACAAGTCTTGGCCTTGATGAACACTTCGATGGTTTTGCATACGAATCAATTGCAGTTACAAACAAAGAAGGCACAGCAAGAATTGAATGGGCTGCAGACGAAGCAGACTACACTGTTGTAACAGTTAGATTCTTGAGATTGCACTTCAACCTCGACTTGATTGCCGGAGATGGAATCGAATCTATTTCTCCAGTTCTTGTTGAAGGTTCAATGATTCCTGTTTCAATTGGATACAGCACAGACTTTGAAACAAAAGTTCAAATCAATGTAACTCCAAACACAGGATATCACTTCAAAGACTTTACAGTTGTTGTTGCAATGCCTCCTGAGGGTTCAACTTCACTTGGCGAAGGAACAACTTGGACGCTTGAAGGAAAAGAAGACGGGTTCTATTATGGCGAAAAACTTGTTGTTGAACTTGTTTATGATGAAAATGAACAAGTTTGGACACTCAACAAGATGCCAGCATATAACCTTACAATTACAGCCAATGGTGAAGCAAATCCATATACAATCACATACTTTAGAAATGTAACAGATGAGGATACAACAACAGATGAAACATCACTTAAGTATGATGAAGAATATGTAATTAAGAATATCACCACACTTGGTTGGACAAAATCTGGTTATGATTTTGCAGGTTGGGCAACATCTAAAGCAAATGCAGATGCGTTCGACTTCACAAATGGTTATACGGCAGACCTCTTTACAGGAACAAACGACATTGCTTGTGGAAAATATGATCTCACAGAAGACATTGTTCTCTATGCGGTATGGACAGCTGGCGACAGCACATACGACATTGAATATTACTTTGAAGAACTTGATGGAACATTTACAAAAGACATCAGGTCTGAAGCAGACATTGTTGAAAAGACAGACAAGACAGTTGAAATTCAATTGATTGATGTTACTTCTGAAGGATATGTATTTGACGAAGCAAATGCGGACAATGTTCTTACAGGAAAGGTTGCTGCTGACGGTTCACTTGTATTGAAAGCATATTATAAGAGAATGTGGTTCGATCTCACAGTTTCTTATGATGACGGATTTGAAAGTCTTGAAATTGCAGAAAATGCAAATGTAACAAATGTTGAAAACGGAGCAAACAGAATTACTGCATCTGTTAAGTTCGGAACAACAGTTACACTTGTTAAAGAAATTAAAGACGGATACGAATTCGTTGGATATACAGAAGGAACAACAACAAACACAATCATCACAGATGGCGTATTTACAATGCCAATTGCAGAACTTGAAATCGCTGCAAGCACAAAAGCAAGAACATTTAAAATCACATTCGTAGGCAATGGTGGAAAAACAGAAGAGGGAGATGAATCTTATGAACAAGAATTCACATACCTTGACCCTGTTGACCTTAAGGCAAACGAATTTGTAAGAGCTGGTTACACATTCGCAAACTGGACAATTGAAATTGCAGGCGAAGAAGAAACATTTGTAAATGGACAATTGTTTAATGCTGCTGTTGCAAGCGACTTGACAGCAATTGCAAACTGGACACCAAATCCACACACAGAATTTAAGGTTAACTACTTCACAATGAATATCAATGGAGTTTATCACCTTGCAGAAACAATTACACTTACAGGTGAAACTGACACAACAATTACAAACGCGATTGTTATGGAAGGATTTGAACAAGTAAATGTTGAACACGCAGGTTATAGCTTCAAAGCAATCAGAGAAGGCGAAGAAATCAAGATTGGTGGAGATGGACTCACAACAGTTAATGTTGACTATGATCTTGTTAAGTTCACTGCAAGCGTTGATATGATGAAAGATGGAGGCACAGAAGTTATTGATGGACTTCAAACAGTTAATGTAATTTATGCTGCATCAACTGGACAAAAGGCTGAAATCCTCACCGAAAACGCAGACTTAGAAATTGAATATAGCGCAACAATTAACATCGAAGTAGTTGCACAAGCAGGATACAAATTCAAGGCTATCACAGTTAAAGATTCTGAAGGAAATGCTGATACAATCATCACTCCAGAAGACTTGACTGAAGGTGTTGCAACAATTACAATGCCTGCAGAAAACATTGTGTTGGCAATTGAACTTGAAACAGAAACTTACACAATTACAATGAACAAATCATTCAAAACTGACGCATCAGTTGAAACAATAACAGTAAGACACCTTGAAAGCGTTGCACTTACAAAAGTCTTCGCTGAAACAGGATACAACCTTGCTGGTTGGGCAACTGTTGCAGGTGGAGAAGTTGTTTATGAAACAACACATAGATTTGAATCTTATGACCTCAAATCTGACCTCAAACTTTGGGCTGTTTGGGAAGCAAAAACTTACACAATCAGCTTCAATGGTGGAGAAGGTGTTGATGGACAAATGGATTCAATGACAGCAACTTATGACACAGCACTCAAACTTTCAGCAAACGAATTCTATAAACTTGGTTTTGAATTTGCCGGCTGGAACGATGAAGCTGCATCACTTACAATTTCTGAAGTTGATGATGCTGAAGATATCACGGTTGCAGGTATCTACTTCAATATAGCAGATGATGCATATTATGTATTTAACCTTGCAACAGGAGAAGAGCAAGATTCAGAATTCACAGTTTATGCACAATGGACTCCAATCAAATATACAATCAAGTTTGTTTATGATGCTGACAACACTGTTCCTGCAGTAAAAGTTGACGGAGAATTCACTTATGGTGAAACTTACAAACTTCCAGCACTCAGCACTCTTGGTTGGACAAAGACTGGATACGAATTCAGTGGTTGGACATATTTTGAAGATGCTGACACGACTACACCAGTATCAATTGTTTGTGGAGTTGATGACGAACCAGAATTCAAGAACCTCACAGCAGTTGCTGATAAAGAAGTTATCTTGACAGCAGTTTGGGGCAGAGGCGTATCTAAATTCTCAATCAAGATTCTCTATGAAACATTGAATGGTGATGGCAATTATGATGAAACAACTGCCGGAGCATATACAATTGTTTCAGGAAATGACATCAAAGCAGAAACAGAAACAGAGGTAACAAGCGCAACTGCATACGCACAATACCTTGAAGGAACTGAATATGATGGCGTTACAGGATTTAGGTATAATGCAAGTAAACAAGATACAATTACAGTATCTGGAGATGGAAACTCAATCGTAAAAGTTTACTATTCAAGATTGAAATATGAACTTCATATTAACATCGATGAAAAAGTAGAAAGCATTGCAGTTTCAACAAAACACAATTCTCACGGATTGCTTGAAACTTCAACAACTGAAACAAAGAAATATAGCGTTAAGTATGGTGATGTTGTTGAACTTTCAATGACACCTGCTGAAGGTTATAAGAACAAGACAGGAATCAATGACCAAGGACAAGCACAAGTTTATACAAACGGTTACTTTGAACTTGCATTGAACACAGTAAGCGGAAGCGAAATTGAAGTTGGATTTGACAAAGTTACTCTTGATATGGTTGCAGACTTTACAGATGCAGAAAATGCTATCGTTGTAAACGCAATTGCAGAAGCAAGAGATGACACTCCATATTCAATCGTAGTTTACAAACAAAAACTTGGAACAGACGAAAGTTTGGAAACGGGTTATGAAAAGGCATACACACTCACAGCAACAGGTGTAACAAATTCTGAAATTGATGAAGCAGAAGTGTTGGCAATCATTGCAAGTGCGACAACTGACAACTTAGGTGCGACAGTTGACCTTACAGGATTTGCACATCAAACAACATCAATGACAGATTCAATCATCTCACCTGATGCACAAAATCCAACAATCGTAAGTGTTTACTATACAAGAACACTTCACGATTTGACAATCAACATTGAAAAACCTCAAGCATTTACAACACTTGATGATGTTTCAAGAAAAGATGCTCAATATGGTGCAACAATCACATTGAACTATGTTCTTAAAGCTGGTTACACACTTGATGTTGCAACAGGAATCAAACTTGTTGGAACTTCTGGAGACTTGTCAGACACTGCAATGACAGTTAGAACAACAGACAACACAACATTTGTAGTAACAATTACAATTCCTGAAGAAGACACAACATTGACAATTGTTCCAGTTGAAAGAACAGACATTGCTTATACAATTAAGTATAGATTCCAACCATTGACACTTTCTGGAGAATTTGAAGACTATGAAGAACGCAATGGTTATGATGATGTTGTTAAGTATGGCACAACAGGCGCTGAAATCACAAGAGCAGACATTGGCTTTGACGCAATCAAAGAAGCAATTGACGGATTTAAGGCTGTAGATAGCTCAATTGGAATTAGCACAGCAGACAATTATGAACCTACATACATTGCCGGCGATGGCTCAACAGTTGTATATATCTACTTCAACAGAAACCTCAGTTACTTGACAATCAGCTTGGAAGACAGCAACCAAGGTTTGTTATACACAACAGACGAAAATGGCGAAGAAGTTAGACACTTGAATGTTACATTGAATGGCGAACCTGCAGCAGTATTTGCTGGCGACAAGTTCAATGTTTACTTCGAACAAGAAGTTAAGATTTCAATCGCAATCAAAGTAGGGTATGAATTTGTAGGTTACAAAGTAACAGGAACTGCAGGTCCAGAATCTTACGATTCAGAAAAAGTAGGAACAATCACATATTACACATACACTTGCACAATGACAGGTGATGACCTTAACATTACAGCAACAATTGAACCAAAAGATGTTAAATATACTGTCGAATTCTATGCTCAATCTGTAGATCCAGCAGACAACAGCAAGACCGTTTACAACAGAGTAATGTCTCTTGATAAGATGGGCAAGACAAACAACAGACTTGACCTTGAAACAATTGAAGCAGAATATGTTGACAAGATCACAACACTTGAAGGCTACAATGCAGAATTCTTCAAAGGAAGAACCTACTATGCAGCACAAGGTGTAACAGGTGCAGATGAAATTGAAGTGTTCTATGTAATTGACAATCCAGCAAACGAATCTGGCGACAAGCAAGAAGGAGCACATATTGCTGGAGATGGTTCAATGAAGATTAAACTTTACTTCAACCTTAAACCGGTAACAATCACATTTGATTATGATGACAAACACATTGCAGATGTAACTGGTGCGGGAGACTATGTATTCGGACAAACAGTAACAATCACAGCAACACCAAGAAAGGGTTATAAAATTGTTTCTTGGAAGATTGGTAATGACGAAATCGCTGTTGACGAAGAAGATGCTACAAAACAAGTATCACATAGTTTCGTAATTGAAGAAGAGGTTGATATCGAAATTGTTGTTGAATCAACAGTTGGAACAGCAAACTACACAATCAAACATTACTATGAATCAATTGATGGTGAATATGTTGTTGATGAAACAGCAACAGTTGTTGTAGAAAATGTTGTAACAGAAAGCGAAATTGAAGTTGATGAAGATGATAGAAAACTCAAGAAAGGCTATACATTCCAAAGAGAAGAAAAGAATTCTACAACAGTTCTAGGTGATGGAACAAGTGTTGTGAGCTTCTACTATTCACTTAAGACAGTAAGAATTTCAGCTACATTCACTGAAGGAATTTCAGCACTTTCAATAAGACCTATTACAAATGAATCATCGTTTACAATTGACTACAACGAAGCAATCAAGACTTACACAATTATCACAATTTACGGTAACAGTCTAAGTTTAAGTGCTGAATTGGAAGAAGGTTATGACCTTTCAGGATGGTTTGTTGACAACAAAGCAAACATAGGTCAAGGACAAGACTATGGATTTATCTTCGATATGACCACGGTCGAAATTGATGATACAAACATATCAATTGAGATTGATTTGATGGCAATGGCAGTTGCAAAACAATTCAAGATCAACTACTATCCAGAAAACGGAACAAGCGAAACTGGCTTCTCTTACGCTTACTATGGTATAGAAACACAACTTAACGAGAACAAGTTCAAGAATGGAAAGATGAAGTTCCTTGGTTGGGCGACAGAAAGAGGTGGCGAAGTTGTTTACCTTGACAAAGCATTAATCACAATTACATCTGACATTATTCCCGCAGATGGAGAAATCGACCTCTACGCCGTTTGGGGTGAGGCTGAAGCAGGTGGCGGTATGATGATGATAATTATCGCTGCTGGCGCTGGAGTGGCTGTAATTGGATTAATTCTGATAATTGTTATCGTTCTTAAGAAAAAGAAAGGTAAGAAGAGCAGAATTATGAGCAAGCAATAAAATAAAGAGGAGAGGGGTTAACCTCTCTTCTTTTTTTGCTAAAATTTAATGATAAACAGATAATTTTTAAATGAAAGAATAACAAAATGCATTATAAAAAGAAGATTTGTAGTTTTGTTGTAAATCGAGAAAACATAATGGATTGTTTGAAAGTAATAAAAATTTTTGTTTTTTTTGTTTTTTATTTTGAATTTTAGATAAAATATTATAAACTAAACCTAGGAGGCAAAAAAATGAATAGAAAAATTAAAGTTGTTCAATATGGGTGCGGAAAAATGAGCATCTACACAATGCGTTATGTTTTTGAAAAAGGCGCAAAAATTGTTGGTGCTTTTGACATCTCTGAAGATGTTATTGGCAAGGACATTGGGGAAATTATTGGCGACAAGAAAAATTATAAAGTAAAGGTTAAAAATGCAAGTGAATTTGAAGCGTTCTTGAAAGCAAATGAGGTTGATGTTGTAATTGTTACAACAATGAGTCTTCTTGCTGATGTTGAAGAAGCTCTCACAATTTGTGCAAAATGTGGTGTGAATGCAATCACAACTTGTGAGGAAGCGTTCTTCCCTCAAAACAGCAATCCAAAGGCATTTGAAAAAATCAATGACCTTGCAATCGAAAATGGTTGCACAATCTGTGGAAGTGGTTATCAAGATGTTTTCTGGGGAAACCTTATCAGCGTTTTGGCTGGGGCAACTCACAAAATAACAAAAATCAGAGGAAAAAGCAGTTACAATGTTGAGGACTATGGCATTGCTCTTGCAAGAGCACACGGTGCAGGTCTTTCAACGGACGAGTTTGAAAAAGAAGTTGCTGCCGCTGACAACATTACTGAAGCTGCAAGAAAGAAACTTATCAACTCTGGCAAATTTGCACCAAGTTATATGTGGAATGTAAATGGTTGGCTTTGCAGCAAACTTGGTCTTACAGTGAAGAAACAAACACAAAAATGTGTTCCTCACATTGCAAAGAAGGCTCTTAAGAGTTCAACTCTTGGAATGACAATTCCAAAAGGAGCTTGCACAGGAATGAGTGCTGTTGTTACAACAGAAACAAAAGAAGGAATCATTTTGGAAACAGAATGCATTGGAAAGGTTTATGATGCAACAGAATTCGACTGCAACGACTGGACAATTGAAGGAGAACCAAACACAAGAGTTGTTATTGAAAGACCAAACACAGTTGAACTTAGATC
>JAGBBH010000057.1 GCA_017938505.1 Clostridia bacterium
ATATGTTAATGACGAAAGATGTTGATACGAGCAAATTGATTATTGCAGACCAACTTCAAGGGGTTTCAAAAATTATGAGAACTCTTTCTCAAGAGGTTGAAACAAACATAACATTTGATGTGTCAAAAGAAAATAAGATTTTAGACGAATTGACTTATTATAATATTATTTGCATTGATGCGGTTGTGTTTGAAAAAGACATTAACACGATGGAAGTTTCGTTGGTTATAAAAAATGAAGATGCGACAAAGCGAAGAATTTCAGATGTTGTATCAAAAATTTGCGGAAAGCAAATGGCGGTATATGAGAATTTTCCCGCGTCAAGGCCGGGGTATATGATTCTTAATTTAAAAACTGCGCCGCAACTAGATTGTTTGTTCGGGGTTGCACAAAAAACAAAAAGTGGGTCGAATGTAAGTGGGGATAGTTACAGCATAGTTAAACTTGATGGCGACAAGATTTTGTTTGTTATAAGTGATGGAATGGGCAGTGGTGAGAAGGCTGAAAAAACTAGTGAACTTTCAATTAGTTTGGTTGAAAATTTTTATAAGGCAGGGTTTGATAATGAGTTGATATTGTCAACGGTAAACAAACTCTTAAATCTTCATAAAGAGGAAATTTTTAGTGCGCTTGATTTGTGTGTGCTTGACCAAAGAACTGGCCTTGTTGATTTTATTAAAATGGCGGCGCCGACTTCATATTTGTTAAATGAAGAAAAATGTGAAGAGATTAGAACCGGGGCCTTGCCGATTGGAATTGTTGAAGAAACGAGTCCGCAGGTAAGCAAAAGTCTTGTTCAAAGCAATGATTTTGTGATTATGTTTTCTGATGGAATTTCTGACAGTTTTGAGAGTGAAAAAAAATTGGAAGAATGTGTAAAGTCTATAAAAACAAAAAATCCGCAAGAGTTTGCAGAAGAATTTCTTGAGAGGGCTCTTGCGTGTAACAATGGATATGCTGTTGACGATATGACTGTTCTGGTTATAAAGGCTATCAATTTTGAAGGTTGACAAAAAATAGAAATAAATTAAAAAAATTAAAAAATATTTAAAAAATGCCGAAAAAATGGCATTTTTTTATAAAAAAACATTGTTTTTTGTGTTTTTTTAATGTATAATATGACCGACACATATATTTTTTGGGGAAATGCTTATGGAAAAAATTCTGGGATTTATCAAAAAACATAAACTTATTAAAGCAGGAGAGGTTATTGGTGTTGGCTTAAGCGGTGGAGTTGACTCAATGAGTTTATTGCATTTTCTTAATGCTCATAAACACGAACTTGACATTGATGTTGTTGCAATTCACATTAATCACGGGATTAGAGAAGAGAGTGATGATGAGGCTCGTTTTGTTTTGCAAAAATGCAAAGAAATGGGCATCAGGGTTTACAAATTTTCAATTGACGCACCAAAAATTTCAAAAGACAAAAATATCAGTATGGAAACAGCTGCCAGAGAAGGTCGTTACGGGGTTTTTGAAGCACTTGTTAGAAAAGATATTGTTGACAAAATTGCTCTTGCTCATCACCAAAGCGACCAAGCAGAAACAATTTTGATGCACATATTTAGAGGTTGCGGGGTTGCGGGTGCAAGAGGTATGGAACCTGTAAGAGATAAAATTTATATTAGACCAATGCTTCCAGTTTCAAAACAAGAGATTATGGAATATTCTTCAATCAACAATTTGGAGTTTGTTGAAGATTCTAGCAACAAAGATAATGCATATTCTAGAAACTATGTTAGAAATGTTATTATGAGGGACATTTTGAGGAAGTGGCCAAATGCGATAGAGGCAATCAACAACTTTGCAACGACAGTAAGCGAAGATGATGATTATGTTAAGAAGAACCTCGACTTCAACTCTCTTTTGATTGATGGAAAAATTGTTCAAATGCCATGCAGTTTCTTCTATGACAGCAGTGCAATTTACAGCAGAATGGTTTTCAAGGCACTTGCAGCAATAGGAGCAAAGAAAGACATTGAAAGGAAACATATTGAAATGATCAGAGAACTTGCAACAAGTTTGGAAAACGGCAAAAAAATTAAACTCCCTTTTGACATTGTTGTAAGCAAAGAATATGACTATTTGACTTTTGAAAATAACTATATCGAAAAACCAAGACTTTATAAACAACTTAAATGCGAAGAATTTACAGCAGTAAATTTCGGAAAAGTAGTTGTAAAAAGGGTTAAGGCAGACACGATTAACCAAGATGAAAATGCATTGTATTTTGATTATAGAAAAGTTCCAAAAACTGCTCGTTGGAGATATCGTGAAGATGGAGATGTTTTTGAGAAGTTTGGTGGTGGAACAAAGAAACTTAAGAGTGTTCTCATAGACAAGAAAATACCTGTTAGACTTAGAGATTACATTCCAGTTCTTGCAGATGAAAATGAAGTTTATGTAATTGCTGGGGTTGGCATTAGCGAAAAAGTTAGGGTAGATGCTGATGTCCCAACTTGTTATAAAATTGTTGTAGAAAAATAAGTTTATGAAAAAAATGATAAAAAAGAAAAATCTCAATATTTTTGAGATTTTTTTGTTGTTTTATTTAAAAATTTTGTTTGTTTAATTATTTTTGTTCGAGATTGTAACTGAACACATTTTCAAGTTTTTCTCTTGTGAAAGCACTATATTTTTTGCAAGCATTTTCAAACATAATGTAGAGTTTGTTTCCAACTGCAACAATTTCTTCACTCATTGAAGGGGCTTTCAAATCTGAAATCAAATTTGAACTGTCCGCAATGTAAAGTTGAACCGTCAAACCATCGACTTCGTAAGCACCATACACAGGTTGGTCTGCTTGTAAATTGATGTCATAAGTTTTGATGTGAGAATCTGAAAGCCCATAAGAAGCTGAAAGAATGACTTTTCCACCATACATTTCCATTCCTTGAACGAGAGAACCTGTTGAGAGTGCAAGCATTGGAATGTCTGTAATTCCACAAGGTTCTTGATAACCCACAAAATAGGCATAAGTTAAAGCTTTGTTGATTGAACCATCACTGCATTGAATATGGTGAGATTCTTTTGTGTCATATTTTCCTTCTTTATGGAATTCTCCTACCCAAAGATAACCTTGATCTTCTTCAGGATATTTTTCATATTTAAGGAAGTCGGCACCGTTTAACATTTCTTTTGAATCTTTCACTTCAAGTTTTGTTTTGTGGTCAGCAAGCAAAAGTGCTTCCAAGTCGAATCTATGCAACATTCCATCGCCAGAAACCCAGACACTTTTGCCATCTGTGGCAATTCCTCCAGCATGACCGACATAGTCTTGTCCATCGACGGTCAATGTAATATATTTAAAGTCGCATTTTCCAAGGTTGTCGTAAACATAAATTCTTGAAGCAGAACCGTCTTTCATATAGCCGCTATAAAAGAACAAATCTTGTTCATCGAAATGGCACAAGCCTTGAGGGACAAACCCTTCAGACAGTCCGGCAATTTCAAATTCTTTTTGCGAAATTTTATAAAATTGTGGGTATGTATCTCCAAAATACCAAATGACCACAGCGCAAGCTAGCACAATAAAAATGCTAAAAACTGAAAATAGAGAAATCTTTTTTGCTTTGCTCATATTTCCTCCTAACTGTTTTTAGTTTAGCATTAATAAAAGCAAAGGTCAAACAAATTTAAAAAAAATATGCCAATCTTTATTAAAAAAATCGAACAAATAATCAATCAAATTTTGAGGCGTTTGTGTATTTTTTTGAAAATTTTGAAAAATGCTTTTGAATTTTTTTTGTTTATAGTATAATGTCATATAGGAGGCAAAGATATGAAAATTGCTATTACTGCGGAAAGCACAATTGACTTAACAAAAGAACTTTTGGAAAAATATAACATTAAAATAACCCCATTTACGGTTATCTTGGGAGAGCAAGAATATAAAGATGGGGAAGTTACTCAAGAAGACATTTTTAAATTTGTTGCAGAAAAGAAAATTTTGCCTAAGACGGCAGCAATAAACGAGGCTCAATACACCGAATTTTTTGAGGAACAATTAAAAGACAATGATGCAGTTGTTCACATTTGTCTTTCAAGTGCAATTTCAACTGCCTGTTTTCAAGCAAAAGAAGCTGCAAGCAAAATGCAAAATGTTTATATTGTTGACTCTCAATCACTTTCAACAGGTATTGCACTTTTGGCAATCTATGCAAGAGAATTGGCAGAAAGCGGAAACAGTGCAGAAAAAGTTTGGTCAATGGTAAATGAAAGAGTCCCTGCCGTTCAAGCAAGTTTCGTTGTTAAGAAACTCGACTATCTTCACAAAGGCGGAAGATGTTCATCTGTTGCTTATTTTGGTGCAAACATTTTGCAAATCAGACCTCAAATCATTTTGAAAGAAGGCAAAATGGGGGTTCACAGAAAATATATGGGCAAAATGGAAAAAGTAGTTGCAAATTACTGCAAAGACACATTAAATGAATTCAACACTCCAGACCTTAAAAATGCTTTTGTAACTTATACAACAGCAACTCCAGAAATGATTGAAATTGCAAAAAAAGCGCTTAAGGAAAGAGGTTTTGAGAACATCTATGAAACCCGGGCAGGTGCAACAATCACAAGCCACTGCGGTGAAAATACTCTTGGAATTTTGTATATCAACGGTTAAGAGGGGAACAGAGTTCCTCTTTTTTGTTTTTGACTGTTTAATATTTTGCATAAATTGTTGGATTTAGCACAATCTAGCATTATGAAAAAAAGAAAAGTTAAAAGCAAAAACAAATTTAAAAGCAAAAACGACCCACTTGGAAGTTATACAGGAGTTCCAAGTGAAGATTTTGAAACGCCAGTGCAAGATGCAGATGATTTGTGATTTTTTTATGAGAAAGGCGGACTTGAAGGAGTGTTTTTGAAAAATAATCAGCAAAGCAGAAATGCTTTGTTTGATTTTTTTTATTTTTCTTGCACTTTGACTTATTTTGTTGTATCATATTTATATGAAGGAATTATCAAGAGCTCAAATTTTAGAAAGAAGCATAACAAAAAGGTTCAAAAGCACAATTTGGACCAAATTTATTACCGCACTCAAACAATATGAACTTGTTAATGATGGCGATAAGATTGCTGTCTGCATTTCTGGCGGAAAAGACTCTTGGCTTATGGCTTTGCTTTTTAAAATGCTCAAAAAATATAGTGAAACAAAGTTTGAAGTTATTTATCTTTGTATGAATCCAGGTTATGCTGAAACAAACTTGAAACAAATTCAAGAAAATGCAATGCTCTTTGACATAGATTTGCAAATTTTTGAAACAGACATTTTTGACAGTGTCGTCAACATTGAAAAATCACCTTGCTATCTGTGTGCAAGAATGAGACGAGGACATTTATATAACGAAGCAAAAAAGAGAGGGTGCAACAAGATTGCTCTTGGACATCACTTTTCTGATGTTATTGAAACGACATTGATGGGAATGTTATATGGGGCACAACTTCAAGCAATGCCACCGAAACTTAAATCGCAAAATTTTGAAGGAATGGAACTTATCAGACCACTTTATTGTGTCAATGAAAAAGATATAATTTCGTGGAAAGAGGCAAATGGACTGAAATTTTTGCAGTGTGCCTGTCGTTTTACCGAGAACTGCAATTTAAGCGAAGAAGAAATTTCTCCGTCTGCACGACTTGAAACAAAAAAATTGATTAAAGAACTGTCTAAATCTATTCCAGATGTTGAAATGCACATATTTAGAAGCATTCATAATGTCAATCTTGACACATTTGTTGGATATAAGCATAATGGAACTGAACACTCGTTTTTAGAGAAGTTTGAAAAAAATGTTGAACAATAGGTTGCAAGAAACAAGCTGTTGAAAAAAATAAAACAAAAAAAGTAAAAAAGGATTAAGAATGTTTCTCAATCCTTTTTCTTTAGACTTTGGAACTATTGCTGTTCCATTTCATACCAGCTGCCAGAATGTTGAGTGGCAGGGAATCTCTTTCCCTTTTCCAAATAACAAGAACCGCCATTGTTGCCTTCGCTGTCGTAGGCAACATAGTTTCCTGTTTCTGGAACTTGTTCGCCAGGTTTGAATTTTTTACTCATTTTAACCTCCCTTGTATATGGTGTGTAAAAAAATGGACTTTATTCAAATTTGAAAAAATTACATATTGACTTTCTAGTTGTGTTGGGGTATAATTTTCTTAACTGTTAAGAAGGGGAACAAATGAAATCAAAAATTATTTTAACAAAAAAAGAAAGCACAGACAAAAATCTGTGTTTTTTCTTTTATTGTATTTTTTAATTTGCTTTATTAAACTATTTTCTTGCAAGGCTTACTGCAACCGCCAAACTAACAGTTGCGCCGACCATTGGATTGTTTCCCATTCCAATGGTGATTGCATCAGAAGTCAAAACTTTTCAATTATTTTTGGAAAGTTAAAGTTTTCTGAAAGTTTTGCCTAACTGTTGTGCTTTATTTTCTTGCAAGGCTTACTGCAACTGTCAATGAAACGGTTGCTCCAACCATTGGATTGTTTCCCATTCCAATAAAGCCCATCATTGCAACATGGGCAGGAACTGAAGAACTGCCAGCAAACTGTGCATCACAATGCATTCTTCCCATTGTGTCCGTCATTCCATAACTTGCAGGACCGCATCTCATATTGTCTGGGTGCAAAGTTCTTCCTGTGCCACCACCAGAAGCAACAGAGAAATATTTTCTTCCATTTTCAACACACCATTTTTTGTATGTTCCAGCAACTGGGTGTTGGAAGCGGGTTGGGTTTGTTGAATTTCCAGTGATTGAAACATCAACTTCTTCGTGTTGCATAATTGCCACACCTTCGCTAACATCAAAAGAACCATAAATTTTGACTTTTGCTTTTTCTCCAGTGCCAAAAACTTTTTCGTTTAAGATTTCAAGTTTTTGTGTTTCCCGATTGAAGATTGTGTTTACATAAGTGAAACCGTTTATTCTTGCAATGATATATGCAGCATCTTTTCCAAGTCCATTCAAAATGATTTTGAGTGGAGTTTTTCTAATTTTGTTTGCTGTTTTTGCAATTCCCATTGCTCCCTCTGCTGCGGCAAAACTCTCGTGTCCAGCCAAAAAGCAGAAACATTTTGTGTTTTCATCAAGGAGTCTGCCAGCCAAGCGACCATGGCCAAGACCAATTTGTCTTTCATCTGCAACAGAACCCTTTACGCAGAATGCTTGCAAACCTTCACCAATTTTTTCTGCATATTCGCTTGCACTTTTTGCATCACTTTTGAGTGCGATTGCAGTGCCAAGAGTGTAAGCCCAAACAGCATTGTCAAAACAAATTGGTTGAATCTCTTTAACAGTTTTTTCAACATCAATGCCGTTTGCAAGGCAGAATTTTGTGGCGTCTTGAATTGAAGAAAACCCATATTTTTTTAAAGTGTCAGACAAATATCCATATTTTTTCAAATCTTCCATAATTATTCACCTCTTGGATTGATGATTTTTGCAGCTTCATCAAATCTTCCATATCTTTTTGTTGATTTTTCGATGGCTTCTTTCTTTGACAAACTTTCATCTTGCAAGTTCTTGATAAGAAGTCCAAGGTTGACATATTCATATCCGATTGTTTCGCCCGTTTCATCGAGAGCCATTTTTGTGATGTAGCCTTCTGTGAGATTGAGATATTTTACTCCACCTTCTTCTGTTGAAACTATTGTTCCAACTTGACTTGTTTTAAATTTGCCAAGGTCTTCCATACTTGCTCCAACTTCAAGTCCACCAAGTGAGAAAGCAGATTGGCTTCTTCCATAGACAAGTTGCAAGAAGATGTTTTTCATTGCATCATTGATAGCATCACAAACAAGGTCTGTGTTGAGAGCTTCCAAGAGGGTCTTGCCGGTCAAGATTTCTCCTGCCATTGCAGCAGAGTGTGTCATTCCAGAGCAACCGATTGTTTCAACAAGAGCTTCTTTGATGATTCCGTTTTTGACATTGAGAGTCAATTTGCAAGTGCCTTGTTGAGGGGCACACATTCCGCAACCGTGCGAAAAGCCTGATATTTGAGTGATTTCTTTGACTTGGTCCCATTTTCCTTCTTGTGGGAGGGGTGATGGGCCGTGTCCGTGCATATTTTTTACATAGCAGCATTTAGTTTCCATTTAGTTCTCCTTTTAACAAAAACAAGTATAGCACCGACATAAAAAAAAGACAAATGATTGGGCAAAATTTTTTATGTATTTTCACTTGTAAAAATTGTTGACAAAGTTTTTTATGTGTGTTAAAATTGTCGCATAATCAAGGTGGCGGTGAAAGAATCAGTAGATTTGCCTTTTGACTTACAGAAAGGGGTTGGTTGATGAAAAACCTTGGCAAAAGCAAAGTCGAATTACACTTGCATCAAGCCTTGCGCAATGTCTAGCGAAAGACGCAACAAGGAACCTGTTTTCATTGTGGTTGTTTTGCAATTTGTTTGCAACAATTCAAGCAAATGGGTTTGAATTTAGGTGGTACCACGAAACGCACGCTTCGTCCTAAAAATCGGGACAGCGTGCTTTTTTGATTTTTAAAGGAGAGAAAAATGAATAAAGTTGACAGAAGTAGATTGTTTGAAACATTGAAAGAAAGAGGATATGTTTACCAAATGACAAACGAGGAAAGGGTTAGGGAAATTGCAAATGGTGCACCAACAACGGTTTATGTTGGAATCGACCCAACGGCAGACAGTTTGCATATTGGACACTTCTTTTCGCTTATGATGATAAAATATTTCCAAGATGCCGGACACAAAGTTGTTGTATTAATTGGTGGCGCAACGGCTATGGTTGGCGACCCAAGTGGAAGAACAGATATGAGAAAGATGATTTCTCAAGAGCAGGTTGACCACAACCTTAATGAAGTTAAGTCAATCATTGAGAAGTTTGTTTCTACAACAGGTGAAAACCCTGCAACAATCGTGAGTAATGCTGAATGGTTTAGGGGATATGATTATGTTAATTTTATGAGAGATGTTGGTGCTCACTTTAATGTTAACAAAATGCTCTCTAATGATGCGTATGCAAGAAGACTTGAAGAAGGAGGGTTGACTTTCTTGGAGATGGGATATATGCTTATGCAGGCATACGACTTTGTTTACCTCAACGAAAAATTTGGTTGCAATTTGCAAATTGGCGGCTCTGACCAATGGGGAAATATGACTGCTGGAACCGAGCTTGCAAGAAAAATGGCACTTGCTGATGGAAAACCAAGAAATCTTGAATGTTTGACCTGTCCACTTTTGACAAATTCAGAAGGGCAAAAGATGGGAAAAACGGCAAAAGGTGCATTGTGGGTCGCAAGAGAAAAGACAAGTGTATATGACTTTTATCAATATTTCTATAACATTCAAGATAAAGATGTTGAGACTTTGTTGAGATTGTTTACAAGACTTCCTCTTGATGAAATCAAACAATTGGTAGAGTCTGACATTATTGATGCAAAGAAAAGAATGGCTTTTGAAATAACAAAACTTGTTCACGGTGAAGAAGAAGCAAAAGCGGCTGTCGAAATGGCTCAAAACCTTTTTGCAAATGGAGGTGATGATGCTCCAATCGTTGAGATTGAAAAGTCGGAGTTCCCTCTTGGAATTTGTGATGTCATTTTCAAATGCAACCTTGCACCATCAAAGAGTGAAGCAAGACGACTTGTTCAAGGCGGAGCGATTACATTTAAAAATGAAAAAGTCGCAAGATTTGATATGATAGTTTCTGTTGAAGATGTTGCAGATGGCGCTCTTCTCAAAAAAGGAAAGAAAAGTTTTATTAAAGTTAAAGTGAAATAAGCGTTTTAAACGCTTTTTTGCTTTAAGGTGCTTTTTGGAGGTGATATGACCAAATTTGACAATGTTATTGAAATGGTGGAGAAGAAGTCGAGGTTTCTTGGCTATCTTTTGCGCTGTCAGAAACAAGAACAAGTGCAAGAGGGTTTGGAGACTTTGCGAAAAGAACACAAGAAGGCAACACATATTTGTTATGCCTATTCGCTCAAAACTCCATTCTTGGAAAAAGCAGTTGATGATGGCGAGCCCGGTGGAACGGCGGGAAGACCTATTTTGTCAGTTATTCAAAAACGAGGCGAAAGTGATGTTTGTGTGTTTGTTGTGAGATATTTTGGTGGAATCAAACTTGGCGCTGGCGGCCTTGTGAGAGCCTACACCAAAACAACAAGCGAGGTGCTGAAATGAAGCATTTCGGGGTGGAGTTTAAAAAAAGTAAGTTTGGATACGAAATAACAAAAGAAAACTATGTTTTGCCAAATAAAAGATGTTCATTGCCATACTTTAGTGATTTCATGGTTCGCGATGATAATTATCTATATTATCCAAAAAAATTTAGTGAAGATTATTTTTTCAAACTAACGAAGTTTTATGAGACTCAACAAAAAAAATATCTATCTAGTCATCAAATTCAAAATTGGCATCGAGCAATGGAAGGATTAAAGATTTTGAAAATGACGGAAGACAGTGATTTCAAGAAACGAATTTTAAACCTTCAAAAAACAGAATGTGAAGCTTCTAAAGATGAATTTGTAACCAGGTATCTATCGAGGCTTTTTGAAATAAAAGAGAACTTTAATTTGGAAGAGTGTGTTCAAG
This sequence comes from Clostridia bacterium, assembly GCA_017938505.1. GTDB lineage: Bacteria > Bacillota > Clostridia > Christensenellales > UBA1242 > Caccovivens. The sequence goes on from JAGBBH010000057.1 coordinate 10,567, forward strand.
GGCGTATTTATAGTTCTTTGTGGCTGGAAAAGCAGAAAAAAGAGGTTGAAAAAAATTTTGACTTGAATATGAGATTTTTTGAAGCTTTGGATGAAAAAGAATTCAATGCAGAACTTAATAATTTTTTAAAAAGGAACTCAAAATTTGTAGAAGTAAATGATTTGAGAGATATTTATTATAAAAGTGGCTATTACATCATGGTTTTAGACAAATATAAACAAATTTATATAGGGACGTCTTTTCATGTTGGGAAGAGAATTGAAGAACATTGGAAAAAAAGAAAGCCTTTTGATAGATTGATTTTTCCTTGGCATGCAGTAGAAAGTTCGGTTTTGTCTATTGATGCATTTATGGCAAAAGATACAACAAGAATATATGTATATCAAACTTCAAAAACTTATGAAATGGAAGATCGTTTTATTCAAGATTTTCCTAGAAAATTTTTGCTTAATAGAGTTTCTGGAGGGAACGAATTAATACTTCCTCTCGAAAAGAAAAAATTGGAGGAAAATTCAGGAAAATGATAATTACAAAAATCAAACGAATTGCAAGCACAAGCAGGTTCAATGTTTATGCTGATGAAAAATGGTGTGGCATTTTTCTTGATGAAATTTTGGCTAAATATAAAATTGCTACCAATCAAGAATGGAAAGAA
>JAGBBH010000058.1 GCA_017938505.1 Clostridia bacterium
GGTGTTAAGAAGCCAATTAAAACTTGGTCAAGAACTTCAACAATCTACCCAGAATTTATCGGCTTTACATTCGCTGTTCACAATGGCAAGAAACACATTCCTGTTTATGTTACATCTGACATGGTTGGACATAAACTTGGCGAATTCTCTTTAACAAGAACTTTTAAGGGACATGCGGGTCAAAAAGAAGCCGCAAAAAGAAGATAAGGAGTGAAAGATGGCTACAAGAATTAGACAAAAAGCAGAAAAAAGAGCTGCAAACAAAGATAACCGTCCTTATGCTATGGCAAAAGATATTCGTATGAGTTCATCTAAAGTTAGAATTGTTCTTGACAATGTTAGAGGAAAGAAAGCTAATGAAGCTGTTGCAATTTTAACATATATGCCACAAGCTGGTGCAAAGGAAGCCCTTAAAGTTTTGAAAAGTGCAATTGCAAACGCAGAAAACAACAAAGGTCTTTCAGCAGACAATCTTTATGTTGCAGAATGTTATTCTACACCTGGTGCTATTATGAAGAGAATCTCTTTCAGAGCTAGAGGTAGAGCAGACAGAATTTTAAAAAGAACTTGTCATATCACAATCAAACTTGACGAGTTGAAGGAGGCAAAATAATGGGGCAAAAAGTTAATCCATACGGACTTCGTATCGGTATCAATAAAGACTGGCAGTCAACTTGGTTTGCCAACAAACAAGATTTTGCCGGAAATCTTAAAGAAGACCACGAAATTAGAGAATACTTTAAGAAAAAACACAGTGCTTCTGGAATTTCAGAAGTTCAAATTAAAAGAACAGAAAACAGACTTGAAATCAACATCTTTACAGGAAAACCTGGTATGATTATCGGTTCAAAAGGTGCAGGAATTGAAGCAATTAAGAAAGATTTGAACAAACTTGTTCGTCCTGTAAAATCACTTGTATTGAATGTTAAAGAAATTAAGAAACCAGACCTTGATGCACAACTTGTTGCAGATTCAATTGCTCAACAACTTGAAAAGCGTGTTCAATGGAGAAGAGCTTTGAAACAAGCTATGCAAAGAGTTATGAAGGCTGGCGCAAAGGGTTGCAAAGTTCAAGTTAGTGGCGTTATTGATGGCGCAAACACAATGGGAAGAACAGAAAAGTATATGGAAGGTTCTCTTCCACTTCATACTCTCCGTGCTGACATTGATTATGCTACATCAGCTGCTTACACAAACTATGGCAAACTTGGAATCAAATGCTGGATTTATAAAGGCGAAATTTTGTCTAAACAATCCATAAAGGAGGACAAGCACAATGTTAATGCCTAAGAGAGTTAAAAGAAGAAAAGTTATGCGTGGTCGTATGACTGGAAAAGCAATGAGAGGAAACACTCTTGCATTCGGAACATACGGAATTATCGCAACTGAACCTTGTTGGATTAAATCTAACCAAATCGAAGCTGCTCGTATCGCACTTACAAGATACATCAAGAGAGGCGGAAAGGTTTGGATTAAGATTTTTCCTGACAAACCAGTAACCAAAAAACCTGCTGAAACTCGTATGGGTTCAGGTAAAGGAAATCCAGAATTTTGGGTTGCTGTTGTAAAACCAGGCAGAGTTCTTTTTGAAATTGAAGGTGTTGCTGAAGAAGTTGCTAGAGAAGCGTTAAGACTTGCTGGACATAAACTTCCTTGCAAAACTAAATTCATTAAGAAAGAAGAAACTGTCGTAGAAGGCGGTGAAGAATAATGAAGAATGAAGAAATTAAAACTCTTTCGCTTGAACAATTGAGTGCAAGACTTAAAGAATTGAAAAACGAACTCTTTAATCTTCGTTTTTCAAATGCCACAAGAAACTTGGCAAATCCACTTGCAATCAGAAATGTAAGAAAGGAAATTGCTAGAGTTCAAACAGCTATCAGAGCTATCGAACTTGCTAACGGAGGAAACAACAATGGAAAGTAGAAATATGAGAAACACAAGACAAGGAATTGTCGTATCAGCTGGAACTATGGATAAAACTGTTGTTGTTGCTGTAAGTTATATGGTTAAAGCTCCAAAAATCGGAAAAGTCGTAAAGAAATCAGTAAAATTCAAAGCACACGATGAAAACAACGAATGTGGAATTGGTGATACAGTTGTTATTATGGAAACAAGACCACTTTCAAAAGATAAATATCATAGAGTTGTTAAAATCGTTGAAAAAGCGAAATAAGGAGAGTGTGAATTATGGTACAACCTCAAACAAGACTTAAAGTTGCTGACAACACAGGTGCTAAAGAACTTATGTGTATTAGAGTTCTTGGCGGTTCTTTCAGAAGAAGTGGAAACATCGGTGATGTTATCGTTGCTTCTGTTAAGAAAGCTATCCCTGGTGGAAGCGTAAAGAAAGGTGATGTTGTTAAGGCCGTTGTTGTTAGAACAACAAAAGGTTTGAACAGAGCAGATGGTTCTCACATCCGTTTTGATGACAACGCAGCAGTTATTATTGACAACCAAAAACAACCAAAGGGAACTCGTGTGTTTGGACCTATTGCAAGAGAACTTCGTGATAAAGGTTATATGAAAATCATTTCTCTTGCTCCAGAAGTTATTTAAAAGGAGAATCGGCGATGAGTATGACAGTTAAAAAAGGCGATACAGTTTTAGTTATCACTGGTAAAGAAAAAGGAAAAACTGGCAAGGTATCGGAAGTTTTCCCAAAAGATAACAGAGTTTTGGTAGATGGTCTTAACATCGTTTCAAAACATCAAAAAGCAAGAAAGCAAAACGAACAAAGTGCAATCGTAAAGAAAAGTGCTCCAATCGAAGCTTCAAATGTTATGGTTGTTTGCCCTGTATGTAACAAGGCGACAAGAATTGCTCATAGTGAAATCGAAGGAAAGAAAGTTAGAACTTGCAAAAAGTGCAACGCTTCTCTTGACAAAGATTTTGTAAAGGCAACAAAGAAAGAAGCAAAGAAGAACATTGCTTCAGCAAAGGCAGAAGAACCTGCTAAAGAAGTTAAGAAAACTTCAACAACAAAGAAAACAACAAGCACAGCAAAAAGTGCTTCAACACAAAAGTCGACAAAAAAAACTTCTGACAAAACAGAGGCCTAAGGTGGTGGACAATGAAAGAACAAAACCAAACAGCAAAACGCTATAAAGAAGAAGTAGTGCCAGAACTTATTAAAGAATATGGCTACAAAAATGTTAATGAAGTTCCAAAACTCGTTAAAATCGTTTTGAATATGGGTCTTGGAGATGTTAAAGACAATTCAAAAAGTTTCAACACTGCTGTTGAAGAATTGACTTTGATTGCTGGTCAAAAACCTGTTGCAACTAAAGCTAAGAAAGCAATTTCAAACTTTAAAGTTAGACAAGGAATGAAGATTGGTGCTAAAGTTACTCTTCGTGGCACAAGAATGTATGAATTCTTTGACAGACTTACTGCTATCGCTCTTCCAAGAGTTAGAGACTTTAGAGGAATTTCTGACAAGTCTTTTGATGGCAGAGGAAACTATTCAATGGGCATTAAAGAACAACTCATTTTCCCTGAAATTTCTTACGACAAAGTAGAAAAAATCAGAGGACTTGATGTGTCTTTCATTACAACTGCAAAGACAGATGCAGAAGCAAAATCACTCTTAAAGGCACTTGGTTTGCCTTTTGCTAGATAGGAGGAGAAAGTTCAATGGCAAAGAAATCATTAGTTGCAAAACAAAAAAGAACACCTAAATATAAATCCAGAGAATACACTCGTTGTTCTATCTGTGGCAGACCACACGCAGTTCTCCGTAAATATGGAATTTGCAGAATTTGTTTCAGAGAAATGGCAAACCGTGGAGAAATTCCTGGTGTAAAAAAGGCAAGTTGGTAAGGAGGGGAATGAAATGTTTGTTACAGATCCAATCGCAGATATGTTAACTCGTCTTAGAAATGCAATCAGTGCAAAACATAAGACTGTTGAAATCCCTGCATCAAAAGAAAAATTAGAAATCACAAAAATCCTTTTGGAAGAAGGTTATATCACAGAATATAAACTTGTTGATGCTGGTTCTTTCAAAAATATTGAAATTACAATTAAATATGATGAAGAAGGACAAAGTGTTATTCAAGGTCTTAAGAGAATCTCTAAGCCAGGTCTTAGAATTTACTCTGATAAAGACAATCTTCCAAAAGTTATAAGCGGACTTGGAATTGCTATCATTTCAACAAACAAAGGCATTGTAACAGATAAAGTTGCAAGAAGTTTGAATGTTGGTGGCGAAGTTCTCGCTTATGTATGGTAAGGAGGGTGGTATGTCAAGAATAGGAAATAAACCAATCAAACTTGAAAGCGGAGTTTCTTTTGCTAGAAATGCAGATGAAATTACAATCACTGGACCAAAGGGAACTTTGAAACAAGTTATTGATAAGAACATTAAAACCGAAGTGAAAGATAATGAAATCCACTTTACTTACGAAAAACCTGAATTTAATGCAAAACAAGGTCTTGCTAGAGCACTTGTAAACAATATGGTTGTTGGTGTTACAAAAGGCTGGGAAAAGAAACTTGTTATCTCAGGTGTTGGTTACAAAGCACAAGCTCAAGGAAACAAACTTGTTTTGAACCTTGGCTATTCACACCCAATCGAAATGGAAGTTCCTGCTGATTTGAAGGTTACTTGTCCATCAGTTACAGAAATTCTTGTTTCTGGAATTGACAGACAAAAAGTTGGTCAATTTTGTGCTAATGTTAGAACAAAAAGACCATACGAACCATATCACGGTTACGGAGTTCATGTTGATGGTGAAACACTTATCAGAAAAGTTGGTAAAACTGCTGGTAAGGGCAAGAAGTAGGAGGAGAGAAGTAAATGATTACTGTTAAAGATAAAAATCAAGACAGAGTTGTTCGTCATGCTAGAGTTAGAAAAAACTTGAGTGGAACAACACAAAGACCAAGACTTAATGTTTACAGAAGTCTTAACAATATCTATGCTCAAATCATTGATGACACTCAAGGTGTTACACTTGCATCTGCTTCTACACTTGACAAAGAAGTTGCAGAAATGATTAAAGGCAAAAACAAAACTGAAGCTGCTAAAGTTGTAGGTGAAGTTGTTGCTAAAAGAGCAATGGAAAAGAACATCGAAGAAGTCGTTTTTGATAGAGGTGGATACCTTTATACAGGACGAGTTCAAGCAGTCGCTGATGGCGCTAGAGCCGCAGGACTCAAATTTTAGGAGGAATCGCAATGGCAGAAGAAATTAAAAAGAAAAGAGAAGACAAGCCAAATAGCAGCCGTCGTGAAAGACCTGTAAAGAAAGAAGATGACGGAATGGACAAAAGACTCGTTTCTGTCAGAAGAGTTACAAAGGTTGTTAAAGGCGGAAGAACAATGCGTTTCTCAGCTCTTGTTGTTATCGGTGACGGCAAGGGTAATGTTGGAATGGGAATTGGCAAAGCTAATGAAGTTCCAAATGCAATCGACAAGGCAACAGTTGTTGCTAAGAAGAATATGAAAAAAGTTGCAATTGTTGACGGAACAATTCCTCATCAAACAACAGGCAAATATAGCACAACATCTGTGCTTATGCTTCCAGCAGAAGAAGGACACGGAGTTATTGCCGGTGGTGCTGCCAGAGCCGTTTTGGAAGTTGCTGGTGTTAAAAACATCGTAACAAAAATCCACGGTTCAACAAACAGAATCAATGTTGTTACAGCAACTTTGAATGGGCTTCTTTCTCTCAAGACAAGAGAAGAAATTGCCGCTCGTCGTGGCAAAAAGCCTGAGGAAATTTAATCGGAGGGCACTATGAAAAACGAAAAAACATTAAAAGTTACTTGGACAAGAAGTGCAATTGGTTACAATAAAAACCAAATGAAAATTTTGGAAGCACTTGGATTTAAGAAACTTAACCAAACTAGAATTTTACCAGACAACGCAAGCGTTCGTGGAAGTTTGTTCCATGTTAAGCACTTGGTTGAAGTGGTTGAGGAGTAAGGAGCAATTATGAAAATAGAAAATCTTAAACCAGCGGAAGGTGCTACAACTAAAAAAGTTAGACTCGGCCGTGGAATTGGTTCTGGCCTTGGCAAAACTTCTGGTAAAGGCCACAAAGGACAATGGGCTAGAAGTGGTGGCGGAGTTAAAGCCGGATTTGAGGGTGGAAACATTCCTTTGATTAGAAAACTTCCAATTCGTGGATTCAATAACTATAACAATCGCAAGGTTTATGCAACTGTAAATGTTGGTGACCTTGAAATTTTTGAAGCTAATGCAGAAATTACAGAAGAACTTTTGTATGAATGTAGAGTAATCGGAAAGAGAGCCCCTTATGGACTTAAAGTTTTGGGAAACGGGGAAATTTCTAAACCACTTACAATCAAAGCTGCAAAGGCAACAAAATCTGCAATTGAAAAAATTGAAAAAGCAGGCGGAAAATTAATCATCGAGGAGTAAGTTATGTTTAAAACTCTCATTAATGCTTTTAAAGTTAAAGAATTAAGAAAGAAAATCCTTATTACAATTGGCCTTCTTCTTATATACAGAGTAGGGTGTGCTTTGGTATGCCCTGGTCTTAACTTATCAGAAGAACTTACAAATCAAACGGGTTCAGGAACAACAAGTTTCTTTTCTCTTATGAATATGCTCAGTGGTGATGCTTTGTCAAAAGGCTCAATTCTTGCACTGGGCGTTTCGCCATATATTACGGCATCAATTGTAATTCAATTGTTAGTGTTTGCAATTCCTTCACTTCAAAACCTTGCAAAACAAGGTGAAGAAGGAAGAAGAAAAATCTCTTTCTACACAAGAATTGCAGCACTTGTATTGTCGCTTGCACAAGCAATTGGAATTGTTATGAGTTTCCAACAAAATGTTGACACAAATATGCTTAACTTGCCTCAATGGGTAATTTCTGCAGGAATTGTTGTCATTTTGACAGCAGGTGGGATGTTTACTGTTTGGCTTGGTGAAAAAATTACACAAGCAGGAATTGGAAACGGAATGAGCCTTCTTATCTTTGTTGGTATCTTGGCTTCTGCTGGTTCTGGAATTGCAAGTGCAATTTCACAAGTTGGCGACAATATCGAAAATCTTTGGATGATTATCATCTATTTGGTTGCTCTGGTTGCAATCTTTGCACTTATTGTTTTTGTTGATTCTTCTGAAAGAAGGGTTCAAGTTAAGTATGCAAAACAAATCAAGGGAAGAAAAATGTATGGTGGACAAGACACTTTCATTCCAATCAAGTTGAATGCTTCAGGTGTTATGCCAATTATCTTTGCTTCTTCACTCTTGACATTGCCACAACTCATTATGAGTATGTTCTGGCCTGATTCAAGTGCTTATGCTTGGTATCAAACTTATATGGGAACAAGTTCTTGGGTTTATATCATTTTGCTTGCACTTCTCATCTTTATGTTTGCATTCTTCTATGCTCAAATGACTTTCAACACAGAGGACATCAGCAGACAAATGCAACAACAAGGCGGATTTATTCCTGGAATTAGACCTGGAAAACCAACGGCAGACCACTTGTCAAAAATCTCAAAAAGAATTACTCTTTTTGGTGCAGTGTTCTTGGCATTTATTGCTTTGGTTCCAAGTTTGGCATTCAAGGCAGTTGACGATGCAACACTCGGAACGCTTATCAATGCATTCAGCACAACAGGACTTATGATTATGGTTTCAGTTGCTCTTGAATTTGATAAGAGTTTGCAACAACAAATGATAATTAGAAATCATAAAGGATTTTTAAATTAGACTTAAACTTTTTGGCAATGCAACTTTTAGGCAAAAGGGTTTAAAAGTTGCATTGAAAAAAATTACCTACAACATTATACTCTACAAAAAAATTATGGAGGAAAAATGAACATTATTTTGTTAGGTGCACCATTTTCTGGAAAAGGAACTCTTGCAAGAAAGATTGTAGAAGATTTTTCTCTTGTGCAAATCTCAACAGGAGACCTTTTCCGTGAAAATATTAAAAATGGAACAGAAGTTGGACTTTTGGCAAAAACATATATGGACAAAGGAGAACTTGTTCCAGATTCAGTTACTATTTCAATGTTGAAACAAAGAATTGAAAAAGATGACTGTAAAAATGGGTTTATTTTGGACGGGTTTCCAAGAACGGTTCCTCAAGCAGAAGAACTTAAAAACCTTACTGAAATAGACTGTGTGATTCAATTGGATGTTTCGTTTGATGAAATCAGACGCAGATGTCTTGGTAGAAGAACTTGCAGTAAATGTGGTGAAATTTACAACACTTCTACCTATAACAAAACCACTTGTGAAAAATGTGGTTCACCACTGACCAAAAGAGATGACGATAATTTGGAAACAGTTAACAATCGTCTGGAAGTTTATGAAAATATGACAGCACCACTTATAAACTTCTACGCTGACAAGTTGTTTGTAGTTAAAGGGGCAGACAGTCCTGACGAAACTTACAAACCAGTAAAAAAACTTTTGTCGGAGAAATTTTAGTGATACAGAAAACTCCGGCGGAAATTGTTCTTATCAAGAAGGCTTGCGAAATTACTAGAAATGCTTTGGTTTATGCAAAAACCTTGGTAAAAGAAGGAATTTCCACTTTTGATATTGACAAATCCTTAGAAAAGTTTATAATAGATAGTGGTGGCTCGCCTGCGTGTCTGGGTTATGAAGGTTACCCTGCAGCAACCTGCATTTCTGTAAATGAAATGGTGGTTCACGGGATTCCCAGTAAAGACATCATTTTGAAGAAAGGCGACATTGTCAGCATTGATATTGTTGTGGCATACAAGGGCTATCACGGAGATGCAACTAGAACCTATGCTGTCGGAGAGGTTGTTGCAGAGAAAGCAAAACTTATGAGGGTTACCAAGGAGTGCTTTTTCAAGGGTATTGAAAATTTGCGAATTGGCGATCGCATTGGCAAACTTTCGCACGCAATTCAAACTCACGCAGAAAGTAACGGATTTACGGTTGTCCGAGAACTCTGTGGACACGGGATAGGTCGAAGAATGCACGAAGCTCCATCTGTTCTTAATTTCGGAAAAGAAACTGATGGCGCGGTGATTGTCGAAAATGCAGTGCTTGCAATTGAACCAATGATAAATGCTGGCAAAAAAGAAATTGCAATGCTCAGTGATGGATGGGGAATTATCACTCGTGATAGAAAGCCATCTGCTCACTATGAAAACACAGTTCTTTTCACAAAGAGTGGCCTGGAAATTCTTACCTTGGAGGCAGACGATGAATTTGCAAACAGGTGATGTGGTTGTGGCTACGGCAGGAAAAGAAAAAAATCAAATTTTTGTTGTTACAAAAATCGAAAACAACTTTTGTTATTTGGTTGATGGGAAACGACTTAAATTGACTAAACCGAAGAAAAAAAGTCTTAAACATGTTCAGAAGGCTTGCAAAATTGGGTTTGAAGAAGATAAACTCAAATCTGAACAAGAAAAAGTAAATGCGGAAATCAGAAAATTTTTAAAAGAAAGGAGTCTATATGTCTAAGGAAGATGTAATCGAATTTGAAGGAGTTGTAACAGAAGTTTTACCAAGTATGACTTTCAAAGTAACGCTTTCAAACGGACATACAATCACTGCCTACATTTCTGGCAAACTCAGACAAAACTTCATTAGAATCATTGAAGGCGACAAAGTGAAAATTGAAATGAGTCCGTATGACCTCTCTAAAGGAAGAATTACTTGGAGAGAAAAGGGTTGAAAAGGAGCAAAAAATGAAAGTCAGAGCATCTGTTAAACCAATGTGTGATAAATGCAAAGTCATCAAAAGAGATGGAAAAGTTATGGTTATTTGCCCAAAGAGTGCAAAACATAAACAAACACAAGGTTAATTAAAAAGGAGATAAATTAAATGGCACGTATTGCTGGTGTTGACCTTCCAAGAGAAAAAAGATTGGAATATGGTTTGACTTATATTTACGGAATTGGCGTTGAAACTTCAAGAAACATCTGCAAGGAAACAGGTTTGTCTATGGACATTCGTGTTAAAGACCTTACAGAAGACCAAGTTGCTAAACTTCGTAACTATATTGAACATAACCTCGTAGTTGAAGGTGAACTTAAATCAAAAGTTAGTATGAATATCAAGAAACTCAATGAAATTGGTTGTTATCGTGGTATTCGTCATAGAAAAGGACTTCCTGTTCGTGGACAAAGCACAAAGAACAATGCTAGAACAAGAAAGGGACCTAAGAAAATCGTGAGCGGAAGCTCTAAGAAAGGTAAATAAGAGGTAGATAGATATGGCAAATGTAAAATCGGCTAAGAAAAAAACTACAAAAACCAGAAAAAGAGTAAGTAGAAACATTGATAAAGGTCAAGTTCATATCACGACCTCTTTCAACAACAACATTATTGTTTTTACAGATATGAATGGTAATGTTATTTCTTCATGCTCATCTGGAAAACTTGGACTTAAAGGTTCAAAAAAGAGCACTCCATTTGCGGCACAAACATGTGTTGAAGAAGCTGCAAAAGTTGCGCTTGACAGCGGAATGAAATCTGTTGAAGTTTATGTTAAAGGACCAGGAAATGGCAGAGAAAGTGCAATTCGTTGCCTTTCAACTCTTGGTTTTAATGTAACACTTATTAAGGATGTTTCTCCAATCGCTCATAACGGTTGCAGACCTCCTAAAAGAAGAAGAGTATAAAAGGAGAAATGGAAAATGGCAAGAACTATTGAACCTGATTGCCGTCAATGTAGAAGAGAAGGACGCAAACTTTTCCTTAAGGGTGAAAGATGTACAACTAAGAAATGCGCTATGGAAAGAAGACCAGTTATCCCTGGACAACACGGCGCATCAAGAAAGAGAGTTACAGAATACGGACTTCAACTTCGTGAAAAACAAAAAGTTAAAAGAATGTACGGCATTTTGGAAAAACAATTCAGAAAATATTATGAAGATGCTGTTAGAGCAAAAGGTGTTACTGGTGAAAATATGTTAAGCCTTATCGAAAGAAGACTTGATAATGTTGTTTACAGAATGGGCATTGGAGCTTCAAGAGCAGAATGTAGACAAATCGTTAATCACGGACACATCTGTGTAAATGGAAAGAGAGTTTCAATTGCTTCTTTCAGAGTTAAGGTTGGAGACGAGATTACAATCAAAGAAAACAAGCAAGACCTTGAAATGTTCAAAGAACTTAAAGGTATGAAAATTGTTATGCCTAAATGGTTGGAATTTAACACAGAAAACCTTACAGGAAAAATTGTTGCTCTTCCAACAAGAGAAGACATTGACACAGATATCAAAGAACAACTCATTGTCGAATTGTATTCTAGATAATAATTAGGGGGATTTTTAATATGATGGAAATGGAAAAGCCAAGAATCACTTGTGAAGAAACTGATGGCGGAAATTTCGCTAGATTCGTTGTTGAACCTCTTGAAAAAGGTTATGGGATTACACTTGGAAACTGTATGAGAAGAACTCTTCTTTCATCACTTCCTGGTTCTGCTGTAATCGCTTTCAGAATTGCAGGTGTTGCACACGAATTTTCAACAATTCGTGGAGTAACTGAAGATGTTGTTGACATTGTTCTTAACCTCAAATGTTTGGCAGTTCGTTGCACAAACACAGATAAGGATTTTGTAACATATCTCAGAATCAGAAAAAACGAAGCTGGTGAAGTTACTGCAAGAGATTTTGAAGCAAATGATGAAGTTGAAGTTCTCAACCCGGACCTTCATATCTGCACAATGGACGAAGGCGCAGTTTTCGACCTTGATGTTATGATTGCAAATGGTCGTGGTTATGTAACAAGTGAAGAAAACAAGAGCAAATATGATGACATTGATTTCATCGCAGTTGACAGCATTTTCTCACCTGTTAAGAAAGTTAATTTCAATGTTGATGCAACTCGTGTTGGTCAAAGCATTGACTATGACAAGTTGACACTTGAAGTTACAACAAACGGAACAACAACTGCAAGAGAAATCGTTGCACTTGCTGGAAAAATCATCAATGAACATGTAAATGTGTTTATTGAACTTTGCTCACAAATTGGCGATATGTCAATTTTGATGTCTAAAGAAGAAGACAAACAAGTGAAACTAATGGAACTTCCAATCGAAGAAATGGATCTCTCTGTTCGTTCTTACAACTGCCTCAAGAGAGCAGGAATCAACACAATTCAAGACCTTCTTAAGAAAACAAGAGCTGATATGTTCAAGGTTAGAAACCTTGGTGCAAAATCAGTTGAAGAAGTCATTCAAAAACTTGAAGGATATGGCTTCCAACTTAAGAAAGATGAAGACTAGGAATTGTTTTTAGGAATTTAAAATATTAAAGGAGAATAAAGATGGCTAACGAAAAATTAGGCAGACCTTCAAAAGA
>JAGBBH010000059.1 GCA_017938505.1 Clostridia bacterium
GTTAAGTTATGGTGCTGCACAGATTTTTGACAATTTGTGTTTGGCAACTTATTATCCTGCTCAATGCTTACTTGCTCATTCGTTAATGCATTTGCCACAAGAAAAAGAATAAAAAAAGGCACTCATTTGAGTGTCTTTTATTTTTGCATTATTGTGAAAAATTAAATATAAATTATTTCGAAAAAAATTAATTTAAACATTAATTAAAATTTAAGTTTTAATTTTTTAATTATTTTTTTAATTTCTCTAACATCTTCAATAAAATATGTGTTTATGCCAATTTTTTCTGCAGGAATTAAATCGTTTTCGACACTATCACCAAAGACATAAGCATTTTGTGGAAGTGTGTTTTCTGCTCTTAAAATGTCTTCATAATAATGTTGTTTGGTTCTGTCTTTTTCTTCAAAATGATTGCTGATTATTTCATCAAACCAATCTGGATTGAGTTTAAGGGTTTTCATATGATGTTTAATGTGTGTTGGGGCAGAGTTGCTGACTATGTAAACAGGAAACTTCTCGCACAATTTTTTAATAAATTTTGGTTTGATTAGTTGTTTTTTGTCAAATTTTAATGGGTATGGGTTTTCATTTTGCCAATTCCAAAAATCTTCGATTGAAATTTTGTAGCGAGGATATTTTTCTTTTAAAGAAATCAACAACTTGACAGTTTCTGAGCCATTAATAGTGTTTAGCCATTCCGGACATTCTTTGCAAATTTTTTCATATTGTCTGTCTGTAAGTTGGGGGAGAAATTGTCTTCGATTTTTTTCAACAAATTCTGGCAAAAGAGAAAAAATGTCTTTTCCTGTGTAAAAAGTTCCATCAAAATCAAAAATTAATACCGTTTTATTTTTTGGCATTTTAATCCTCTCAAAATATTTAAAATTCGATTAATAGTATAACATATAAAAATTATTTTGCCAATTAATCAATGCAAAAATTTTAGAAATAAATCGAATTACCAAAAATGAGTTGACATATAAATGTTTTTATGATAATCTTAAAGGGAATTTGATTGTGTAGTGTGGTGGAAATCATCTCAAATTATTTGTGGATTTTTAATGATTGTCTAACCATTTAAAACTTATCAAAAAACCTAAAGAATAGCACTTGCTGTTATGGCTCAGTAGGTAGAGCACCACCTTGGTAAGGTGGAGGTCCCGGGTTCGAATCCCGGTAACAGCTCCAACAAAAAAATGCCAAAAGGCATTTTTTTATTGATAAATTATAAGTTGATAAATTATAAGTTGATGTATTATAAATTAATGATTGTAAGTTATCAATTAATGTATTATAAATTATTAATTAATGCAATTTTGTAAACTGTTAGTTAATAACTTCTATAAATTGATTAAGAATTCATCAAATATGGATTGCTATGAAAGTTTTATGGGAATGTTTTGCGATTGTTATAATTTTGTGATTAGCATTGAGTTTGAACCAGACTTTCCAGCAGTTTGTCCGCTTACATAAACTACATTTTGACCTTTTTTGACAAGTTTTGTTGACAGTGCCTTTTTTAAAGCACTTTTTGACACATCTTGCATATTGTCAAAACTTTTGTCAAGCACTGGCAAAACGCCATAAAGTAAACTTAATTTGTGAAAAACTTCTTTCTCTGGAGTGCAGGCAATGATTGGGACATTTGGAAAAAATCTGCTTATGTTTTCTGCTGTTTCCCCGGATTTGGTAACGACAACAATTGCTTTTACATTTTGCGTTTTTGAAAGAGCATAAACTGCATAACCTAAACTTTCAGATGTGTTGGTTGTGTGAATTTCAAAATTTTTGTTTTGGGCGAATTGTTCTGTTTCGTTTGCAATGTTTTTCATTGTATTTACTGATTCTATTGGGTGTAAACCAGATGCGGTTTCGCCAGAGAGCATTATGGCAGTCGTTCCATCAAAGATTGCATTTGCAACATCGGAAATTTCAGCACGGGTTGGGCGAGCATTGTAAATCATACTCTCAAGCATTTGTGTTGCAGTGATGACAACTTTTCCTGCTAAGTTGCATTTTTTGATGATTTCTTTTTGAATTATTGGAATTTTTACAAAATCAACCTCTACGCCAAGGTCGCCACGAGCAACCATTATGCCATCAGAAACTTTTAAAATTTTGTCAAAGTTTTTTACACCGTCTTGACTTTCGATTTTTGAAATGATTTTTGCATTTTTAAAGTTGATTTCTTTTAGGTATTGTTTGACATCTTTGACATCTTTTTCAGAGTTTACGAAAGAGATAGCGATATAGTCGGCATTCATTTCTTTTGCAAAAAGAATGTCTTTTTTGTCCGTTTCACTTAAATATGGCATATCTGTTTTTACACCTGGGATGTTTAGGCTTTTGTTGTTTGAAAGTTCTCCTCCGTGAACTACGGAACACTCTACTTGGCAAGCGGTGCATTTTTCAACTTTTAATTCTACAATGCCATCATTTAGCAAAATTTTTTCGCCTTTTTTTAGGATTTTTGGCAAATTTTTGTAAGTTACAGAAACTTTTTCACAATTGCCAACAACATCTTTTGTTGTTAATGTGAATTTTGCTCCTTCTGTTAAAACAATTGGACCTTTTTCAAATTGTTTTATGCGAATTTCAGGTCCCCTTGTGTCAATCAGGATAGCAACAGCAACAGATTTGTTGTTTCTTGCAATTTTTACATTTTCAATCATCTCTTTATGTGAAGCATGACAACCGTGGCTCATATTGAAGCGGGCAACATTCATTCCTGCATCAATCATTTTTTCAAGGGTTTCTACACTGCAACTTGCAGGGCCAATGGAACAGACGATTTTTGTTTTGTTCATAATTTTCCTCTCTTAATTAAAATGATAACAATTTACTCAAAAAAAAGCAAATTTTTGAGGTTGATTTATGCTTTTTTTTAATTTTTATCTTTTTTAGTTGTTTCGTTTGTGCATATTTTGATTTGAAAAATTGTTAAAATTTGCGTCAGTTTTTAATATTTTTTAAAAAAAGTTGAGTAATATCATAAAAAAGAGTTGAATTATTGCTGTAAATGTGTTAAAATCAACCAGAAAGGAGTTCTTATGTTTTCAATGCTTTGCAATATTTGGGACGATTTCCGTTTATGGATTTCTGACACATGGTCAACCACAACATTCGCACTTGTTGTTTCAATTTTGTCGATTTGTGGGTTGTTGTTGTTTTTGAAATTCTTTAAGGCAAGTTACAATAAAGGTGGCAAAATCAAGTGGTTTGATTTAGTGCTTGCGTTGTTAGTGTTTGGACTTGTGGCAATTATCTTTATTGCCAGATTTAATCATTAATTAAAGGAGTGTATAGTTATGTTTAGTATGTTACTTGAAAATATCAATCCTGTTCCTGAATGGGTGTCAAACTCATTTCCTATCATCAGAAT
Source organism: Clostridia bacterium (assembly GCA_017938505.1). Classification (GTDB taxonomy): domain Bacteria; phylum Bacillota; class Clostridia; order Christensenellales; family UBA1242; genus Caccovivens. The sequence continues at coordinate 3,383 of JAGBBH010000059.1, forward strand.
TGTGCTTTTCGCAATTGTTGGTCTTGCTGCGTTGCTTATTATTGTTACAACTTTGTTCCAAACAGAAGAAGCAAACAACACTGATGCTATTTTGGGTCAACAAGATTCATATTATTCAAAAAACAAGGGCAGTTCTAGAAATGAAAAGTTGAAAAAAATCACTATCATTGCATCTATCATTGCTGTTGTTTGTGTGGTATTGTATTTTGTAAGTTTCTTAATTTATCCTGCTGGGGCATAAAAGATGAGCAAAAAAAAAGAATTATTGTCTTTAATTGATAAAAATAGTTTGGTGTTTTCAAGCATTGACAAACTATTTTTATTTCTATCTTCTGCACTTGAACTTGATGAGAACCAAGTGAAGAAGATTTTTTATTCGCTTATTTCTAACGGCGATTTATTTGAAATTAGAAAAAATAAATTTGTTTCGATTCCTTCTCATGGTTATGTGAAGGGAGAATTTTTTGGCACCGCAAAAGGGTTTGGGTTTGTTAAAGTTGACGGATTTAAGGAAGATATCTTTATTCCTGCAAACAGGGCAATGGGTGCTCTTGATGGAGAAAGGGTAATAGTAAAAGTTTTGTCGCAAACAAATGACGGAATTGATGGCGAAGTCGTTTCAATTTATAAGGAACTTGAAAGCATTGTTGGAGCAATCAACATTGTTGGGGGGAACTATTTTCTTGACCCGGATAATACGAAAATTCCATTTGATTTTCCTATTATTAAGACTGGTTTGAAGTTGCAAAAAAATATGAAGGTTCTTGCAAAAATAATTAGAACCGACAAGGGCAAAATTAAGTGTGCAGTTCACGAAATTTTGGGGTTTGAAGATGATGTTAAGGCCCTTGAACTTTCAATTATTAGGGACCATAATTTGTTTGAAACTTTTCCAGGACAAGTTGTTGAAGCAGAGATGAAACTTCCAAAAGAGGTTTCTGCGGAAGCAAAAAAAGGCAGGGAAGACTTTACAAACGAAGTTATCTTTACTATTGATGGTGCTGACGCAAAAGACCTTGATGACGCGGTTCATATTAAGAAATTTGACACTTATTATGAACTTGGTGTGCATATTGCCGATGTTGGAGAATATGTAAAACAAGGGAATGTTTTTGATGAAGAAGCTTATAAGAGAGGAACTAGTGTTTATTTTCCAACCTCTGTTCTTCCAATGCTTCCAAAAGGGCTTTCAAATGGCATTTGCTCTCTTAACGAAGGCGTGGAACGACTTGCGTTGTCATGTGTTATGAAAGTTGATTTTGATGGAAAGGTTTTCGACTATAAACTTTGCGAAAGTGTCATTAAAAGTGTTGCAAGATTGACTTATAAAGAGGTGTATGCTGCACTTAAAGGAACGGTGAATGAGAAAACTGCTCCTCTTCAAAAAGATTTCTTGCTTATGCGTGAACTTTGCGACATTTTGGAAGCGAACACAACAAAGCGTGGTGCGTTGGATTTGGACCTTCCAGAAGTTCAGTTTGTTTTTGATGAAAATGGAATGGCTGTTGACCTTACAAGGCGTGAAAGAAACGAGGCGCACAGGCTTATTGAAGATTTTATGGTTCTTGCCAATGAAACTGTGGCAAGACACTTTAACAAACATCAAATTCCGTTTGTTTATCGTGTGCACGAAGCACCTACAAAAGAAAAGGTAGAAAGTGTTTGCGATTTCTTGAAAGGGATTGGTGTGAAATATCCACAAATTCCTGACGATATCAGGCCTGCTTATTTCCAACAAATTTTAGATGAAGTTGAAAGTTTGAACACAAAAGATGTTGTAAACAAAGTTGTTCTTAGAGCAATGCAAAAAGCAAAATATGCAAACAAAAATTTGGGACACTTTGGTCTTGCTTTGGTTGATTATTGCCACTTTACCTCGCCAATTAGACGATATCCAGATTTGACAATTCATAGAATTATCAAAGAATGGCTTCATAATGACGGGAAATTTAGTGATGTTAGAAAGGGGGAAATTGACGAGTTCGCTTTTGAATCTGCTGAACAATCTTCTGCTTGCGAAAGAAATGCCGATTATGCAGAAAGAGATGTTGATGACCTTTGGAAAGCATATCTTATGAAAGATAGGGTTGGTGAAGAATTCGAGGCGACAATTTCTTCAGTAACAAACTTCGGAATGTTTGTTGCACTTGACAACACTGTTGAAGGACTTATTAAAATGGAAGATATGCCAGACGACACATACCTTTTCCTCGAGAAACAACTCAAACTCAAGGGGGCAAGTCATCTTTATTCGCTTGGAGATAAAATTAGGGTTGTTTTGACTAATGTTAATTTGTTGTCAAGGAACATTGACTTTAAAGTTGCTGAAAGCAAGATTTAATTAAAATTGTAAAAAATGTTGTTGTTTTTTTGAAAAAAACACAAAAAAATGCCATTTTTTTAAAAAAGGGTATTGAAAAGTTAAAAATATAGTGTTATAATAGGAGAGGAAATGAAGGTTATCTCAAACAATAAAAAAGCGTTTTTTGATTTCTTCGTTTCAGACTTAGTTGAGGCTGGAATTGTTCTTGAAGGTTGCGAAGTCAAGTCTGTAAGAGCAGGTGGTGCAAGTTTGAGAGATAGTTTCGTTGTCATTAAAAATGGCGAAATGTTTCTTAAAAATGCTTACATTAAGTCTTACGAAAAAACAACTTCTTATAAACCAGACGAAAGAAAAACTCGAAAATTGCTCTTGAACAAAAGCGAAATTTTAAAGTTTGAACGAATGGTTAAAGAAAAGGGATTTTCAATCGTTGCAACCAAAATTTACTTTAACAAGGAAAACCGTGTTAAGGTTGAAATTGGTCTTGCAAAAGGAAAAAAACTTTATGACAAACGAGCAACTCTCAAAGAAAAGTCTATCAAAAGAGATATCGAAAGATTCTCTTGAGATTGCGGGGATGATTTTGGTTTCGACGGGGATTTAAACTTGATATGTAAAGCACGCGGTGGGGGTGCGTCCACCTTAAAACGAACAAAGCGAATAAACGCAAACGAAAATAACAATGTTGTTTCTATGAACTCTGTTGCAGTTGCTGCCTAAGTTTGTTGAAATGACGACTTGATTGAACTTTTCAATCTGCTCAACTTCAAACTTGCCATTTGAAGATTTGGGTATCAGATTCGGCAAAAATTTTGCAATGAGAAGTCTTGGCAGTTGCAAAAAAATTTAAGGACTGGTTTTTGATACTTGTTTATGGGTTAATCAAAAATGAAATTCAAGCATAAACTAAGCGTGTAGAAAAGTGTTGGGTTTTGTTTTCGGACGAGGGTTCAATTCCCTCCATCTCCACCAAAAACTTTAAGTCTGATTGTTTGACCTAATTTTCTGTTCACTTTTTGTGAACATTACACATTTGAAAAAGGAAGGTAAATTGTTATGATAAATTCTCTTTTAAATGCTGCAGGAATCGATTCTTTGCTCTTGACAATTGTTATTATTTTGTCAGTTGTTGTTGCTGGGGCTTTGATTGTCTATTTGTTGTGGGAAGTTGTTGTGTCTTCAGCAAAGAAAAACAAGGGTTCGGCTTCTGAAGAACTTCGCTTTGATGAACCTAAAACTGTTAAGCAAGACAATCTTGTTGTTGCTGACTATGAACTCGACAAAGCGGAACAGCAAGAAGCTGTTGTAATTCAATCTGAAAAACTTGCTGATGTTGATGTTGTTAAAGCTGAAGAAGAACAAGCAAAATTGGAAGAAGAAAAAGCGGCTCAAGACCGTGAAAATGATGAAAGAAGAGCTTATTTGGAAGCAAGAAGACAAGAACTTCTTCGTCGTATGCAAGTTGAAACTGAAGAAGAGGAAGAAACTGAAGAAGAGGAAGAGGTTGAAACAACAACTGTTGTTGAAGAAACAGTTGAACAAACTGTCGAAGAAGAACCTGTTCCAGTTGCTATCGCTGTTGCAGAACCTGTCGAAGAAAACAACAATGAAGAA
>JAGBBH010000060.1 GCA_017938505.1 Clostridia bacterium
AACAATTTTTTTTAAAAAATATTGCAAAACAACTTCTCTTTTTACAATCCTAAAATTTTAAACCGCAGTTTTTTCTTCAGAACTTTGATTTTCTTTTTTTACAAGTTGTGGTTTTGCACCATTTTCAATGAAATCTCTAGTAACAATAATCTTCCCATAAATTGCTGGGTCTGGCAAATCAAACATAAGTTCAAGCATACGGTTTTCCATAATGGTTCTAATTCCCCTTGCGCCAGTTTTCAAGTCAATTGCCATTTTGGCAACATAAGCAATTGCATCTTGGTCAAATTCAATTTCAAAACCATCAATTTTAAACATTTGTTTATATTGTTTAATGAGAGAATTTTTTGGTTCAACCAAGATTCTTTGCAAAGCCTTGTCATCAAGGTCATCTAAGCCCGTAACAATTGGCAATCTGCCGACAAATTCAGGAATAAGACCAAATTTAATAAGGTCATCAGGTTGAACATCTTTTGAATAATCAACCTTGGATTTCTCTGATGAATTTTTAATGTTTGCATTAAATCCAAGAGAAGAAGATGAAAGCCTTTTATGAACAATGTCATCAAGTCCAACAAAAGCCCCTCCACAAATAAACAAAATGTTTGTTGTGTCAATCTGAAGCATTTCTTGTTGAGGGTGCTTTCTTCCGCCTTGAGGAGGAACACTTGCAATAGTGCTTTCAATGATTTTCAAGAGTGCTTGTTGCACCCCTTCGCCACCGACATCACGAGTGAGTGAACGATTTTCACTTTTTCGTGCAAGTTTGTCGATTTCGTCAATATAAATAATGCCTCTTTGAGCCTTTTCAATGTCATAATCAGCATTTTGAATAAGTTTTAAGAGCACATTTTCAACATCTTCACCAACATAACCAGCCTCTGTAAGAGTTGTTGCGTCTGCGATAGCAAATGGAACATCAAGCACCTTTGCCAAAGTTTTGACAAGAAGCGTTTTCCCAGAACCAGTAGGGCCAATCATCAAAACATTGCTTTTTTCAAGTTCGACAATGTTTTGCGTTTTGTTTTCATCCTTTTCTTTGCCTTTTTTAGCAGCATTTGCCTTGTTGTGATAGTTGTAATTAATTCTTTTATAGTGATTAAAAACAGCAACAGAAAGAACTTTCTTTGCTTGCTCTTGCCCAATAACATAATTGTCAAGACTTCTTTTAATGTCCTTTGGAGCAGGAATAACAAGGTCTTTAAAGACTTTGAGTTTCATATTTTCTTCCCTGATGATGTCAAAACAAATCCTAACACAGTCATCACAAATAAATGCCTCTCCACTTGGACTTGCAATCAATTTTTTTGCAGCTTTTTGAGGTTTTCCACAAAAAGTGCAAGCACACATATCAATTTCTTTCACACAAAACCCCTTAATCTTTTTTTGCTTTTCTTGAAACAAAAATATTGTCAATCAAACCATATTCCTTTGCTTGTTTTGAAGACATATAATTATCTCTATCAGTGTCTTGCTCAATTTCTTTAATGGTCTTTCCCGTGTTTTCACTTAAAATTCTGTTAAGCATATCTTTTGTTTTCTTCATATGTCTTGCTTGAATTTCAATATCGCTTGCTTGCCCTTGAGTCCCCCCAAGAGGTTGGTGAATCATAATTTCACTGTTTGGCAAAGCGAACCTTTTTCCCTTTGCGCCACTAGAAAGCAAGAACGCCCCCATAGAAGCAGCAAGCCCGACACAAATTGTTGAAACATCACACTTAATATAGTTCATTGTATCATAAATCGCAATTCCCGCACTAACAGAGCCACCAGGACTGTTAATATAAAGGAAGATGTCTTTGTCAGGATTTTTTCCTTCCAAATAAATAAGTTGTGCAATAACCACATTTGCTGTTGCATCAGTAATTTCCCCAGTCAAGAAAATAATTCTGTCTTCAAGCAATCTTGAATAGATATCATAAGACCTTTCACTTGAGCCAGCCTGATCAACTACCATAGGAATCAACATAAAAAACCTCCCAAAAAGCGTATGTGCGATTGAGATAAACATTGCCCAATCGCACAACAACAAATTTTTAAAATCTTACTTCTCAAATTCAATCTTGTTGTTTTCTTTCAAGAAAGCGTGAAGTTTGTCAAGGAGAAGTTCATTTTCAATTCTCAAAATTGCGTTGCTGTCCTTAAGACCTTTAGTTGCATTTTTAAGTTCATCGGCAGTAACTTCAATTTTGTTTTCTTCAATAAGTTTTCTATAAACATATCTAGTTTTAATCATATGCAAATGCCTTTCTTTTGCATTTTCTTTATATGCTTGCAAATCAGAACCTGTTTGTTTGAGATAATCTTCAACAGTTACATTATATTGTTTCAAAGCATTTTCAAGTCTGTGCAAATCTTCGTGAACGGCATTTTCAACCATAATTTCAGGGATTTCAACCTTTGTGTTTTCAAGCAAATATTCACGAACTTTAAATTGGAATTCGTTTTCCATTTGCTTGTCCTTCATACTTTGAATATGTTCTTTAATTGAATTCTTATACGCTTCAACCGTTTCAAATTCTGTCGTATCAGCAACAAATTTGTCATTAAGTTCAGGCAAGAACTTTTCTCTAACTTCTTTAATAGTAACTTTAAAGAGAGCTTTCTTTCCAGCGAATTCAAGTGCTTGATAGTTTTCTGGGAATGTTACATTAACATCAACCACATCGCCTTTTTTATGGCCAATAAGTTGATCTTCAAAAGTGTCAATAAATGAGTGAGATCCGATTTCAAGAGGATAATCTTGTCCTGCACCACCTTCAAATTCAACACCGTCAATAGAACCAACAAAGTCAATCACAGCACTGTCGCCGTTTTTAACTTCTCTTTCAACAGTTTCAAACTTTGCGTTGTCATCGAGCAAGTGTTTGATTTCGTGATTAATATCTTCTTCTGTAACTTCATTGCTATGAACCTTGAAAGTTTGGTCTTTATAAGCACACAATTCAAAATCTGGAACAATTTCAAAGAAAATTTTCATTTTCAAACCTTTGTCAGCAGTAAAACTTTCAAATTGAGTTGTTGGCATAGCAACTGGTTCCAAATCATCATTTTCTGTCAAAACATCATTAAGTGCTTTGTTAACAAAGAATTCAACAGTGTCTTCAAAGAAAACTCCATCACCATAAGTTTTTTCAATAACCTTTCTTGGAACTTTACCCTTTCTAAAACCTTCAACGGCAAATTTCCCTTTGTTTGCTTCATAAACTTGTTGAACGCCTTTTTCCCATTCTTGAGCATCAACAGTCAAGTCAATTTCAACTTTTGCATTTTCTTTCTTCAATTTATACATAATTTCCCTCCGTAAGTATAACCATTAAATTTTAACATATTAAAAACAAAATTGCAACAATTATTGCCACAAAACTAACACATTTTTGTCGAAATCCTTCTTTAAACAGAAAAAACATAGAAAAGCACCTCCTTAAGACAAACAAAAAAAGGAATAAACAACAATAGATTTTTATAGTGCAAATACTTCCTCTCAACCTTTTTACAAATCAAATCACAACAACCATTTGGAATATATGGCACAATTACGCAAACATACTACACAACATATTGACATTTCGCATAAGTCAAAAAAATATTTTTTCTTTCTTTCAATGCTTTGCTTTTGTTTATACTTTTTGATATAATGAAAATATGAAAACATTGTCCTATTATGAAAAACGAGATTTAGACAATATGCAAAAAATTGGAAGTTACCTATCAAACCTTCCAGAATTTTGTTACGACTATTTCACAGGAATCGAAAACAACACTTCATCTTTAACAAGAGTCAATTATGCAATGGATTTGGCTGTTTTTTTTGATTATCTGGAAAAATATGTTTGCAAAAAACCAAAATCAGAAATTTCATTGACAGACATTGACAAACTTCAATCAAGAAACATTGAAAACTATCTCTCCTATTTGTCATATTATCAAATTGATGACAAAATGCTTAAAAATTCCGAAAGAGGAAAAGCACGAAAACTTGCAAGCGTTCGCAGTTTCTTCAAATATCTTTTCAATCACGATATGATTTCATCAAATGTGGCAAGCAAAGTCCCAACACCAAAACTCCACAACAAAGAAATAGTCAGACTTGAAAAAGATGAAGTTGCCCGTATGTTAGATGCTGTTGCACGCCCTAGCACCTTTTCTGAAAGACAAAAGGAATATAACAAAAACACATTTGAAAGAGATAATGCCATTGTAACACTCTTTCTTGGCACAGGAATCCGTATTTCCGAACTCGTAGGCCTAAATGTGGAAGATTTTGACTTTTCTCAAAATGCGTTTAAAATTACAAGAAAAGGCGGAAATCAAGCAATTCTATATTTCTCTGATGAAGTTGCGGAAGCACTTGACGATTGGCTTGCAAAACGAAACACCCTTGACCTGCCAGAAGATGAGCACGCAATGTTCATTTCCCTTCAAAACAGAAGAATTTGTGTGCGAGCAGTAGAAAATTTGGTTAAAAAATTTGCAAAAGAATCAGCACCATTAAAAAAAATCTCCCCGCACAAACTTCGTTCAACTTTCGGCACAAACCTATATCGTGAAACCAAAGACATATACATTGTCGCAGATGTGCTTGGCCACAAAGATGTAAACACAACAAAACGACACTATGCTGCCATCAGCGAAGATATGCGAAAGTCTGTTGCAAACAAAGTCAAAATTCGAAATGATGACTAATGTATTTCGCAAAAAAATCAAAACATATAGACAAAAAATATGGTGTATTATGAACAACATAACACACCCTATTTTGTATTTTGTTAAAATTGTTTATATTTTTCCCTATAAGAATCAGAAACCCTTATTTTGTTTATCTTTTCTTTGTTCTCTTGCACTTTTTGCAATTTTTCTTTAATCCTATTGTCAATAAAGCTGTTTAATGACTCATTCATACTCTCTATTTCTTTTGGACTAATATAATCATCATTGCTCTTACTATCATAACAATCATCTAAAACTTGAAATGCCCATCTATCTGGTTCAAGTTTAACATACCCCAAATATCCACTATTTCCATCAAATTTAATAGGGAAGTTTCCAAATTGTCCATAAACTCTTTCAAAACCAACTTCAACAAAACCTTCATCATAAGAAGAACTTTCATATCTTGCCAGTTTCCCAAGATACAAACCAATTTTTGGATATACTTTTTTGCCAATTGGGTCTTTTATTTTAGATTTATCAGCGTTATGATAACCGAAAAAACAATAATCCTTTCTTTTTCTTAAATGTTCAGGGGTTACCATTGCACTTGGAGTCATTCTGCAAAACAAAACCAAATCTTTCTTTTTTACAGAACCAATTTCAATTCCAACCTCTTTCATCTCTTGTTTTAATTTAGAATCTAATTTAAAATTCTCAAATTCAACAACCTCTTTACTTTCTTGCACCTTTTTCTTTTTAAAAAACATAAAATTTCTCCCAGTGCAAGAATTTTAACACAATTCCAAGCCAATGTCAATAACCTTTAAAGCATAAAATCCGTATAGACCCCATAACCCTTTGTTGGGTCAGACATAAACACATGTGTTACTGCTCCAATAATTTTTCCATCTTGCAAAATTGGAGAACCACTCATTCCCTGAACAATTCCCCCTGTAAGTTGCAACAACCGTTTGTCTTTTACCCTAAATACAATGCTTTTATCATCAGCACTTTTTTGATAGTTTGCTTTAATAATTTCAATGTCATATTCTTCTCTAATTCCACTTACACTTGAAACAATCTTCGCATCTCCCATTTTGACACCAAGACGCCCGCCGAGTTTCGCTATTTTGTTACAATCAACAAGATTTGTAACATCATTTAGCACACCCTTAATTCCGAACTTGTCATTGCTTACAATCTCACCTTTTGCATTTTTTGTTGGCACAAAAACACACTTTAATTCTCCCGGGTCATTTCTTTTCCCCTTATTAATTCCAATCAAACTACATTCGTAAATTTTTCCATTTGCAACAGGAACAACATTTCCTCCTGCAGTTTCAACGATAGGGTGTCCCAATGCCCCATATTCAAGCGTATCTTTGTTTACAAAAGTCAATGTTCCAACGCCCGACACATCATCTTTAACCCACAGACCAAGTTTTTTTCTCCCTGTTTGTTCATCTAACAACACCTTTGCAAGTGTTTTAATTTCTTTATTTTTCCTAACAAACTTTATCTCAACATCTTCTCCCTCAATGCTTTGCAGAAGGTTGGAAGTTTCCTGTAAATTTGAAACCTTATTTCCGTCAATTTCAGTTATTAAATCCCCTTCTTTCAAACATTTTTGCAAGCACTCCTCTTGCGATAACACAAAAACACCTTCTGAATTTATCGAGATTCCAACAGGAACCCCTCCAACAAAATAATCATCATTATTATCAACAACAACATCAATTTTCTTAATTGGAATAAATCCAAAAAGCTTAAAAACAACCTCTCCTTCTTTCATCATTTGGTCTGCCACAGACCTTTCCTTTTCAACAAGTTCTGTTTTTACAAATCTTCCAAATGTATTGTGCTTGTTTGCAATATCAACATCTTCTTCTGCAACAAAAAACCCACCACTCATACCATTTAGTTCCTGAAGTGGTTGCAATACACTAAGACACAAAACAATCGACACAAACAAAAAAACTAAGCAAAGTCGTTTATTTTTCATACTCTCTTAGTTTCTTTAATTACAATCAAAATATACTATACAATGTTTACTAATTTTTTCACAATCTTTTTAAAATCAACGCACAAACCTTATAAAAAATCACTTTTCAAAACAAATGAAAAGTTTGACAATTCTCTTTTACACTCTTTAAAATCTGGACAAACAGAATTTACAAGTCCCCAAAATTTTGCACTGTGATTCATTTGCAAACTATGGCAAAGTTCGTGCAAAATCACATAGACAATCAGTTTTTTCGGAATCAAAACCAATTTCCAATTGAGTTTCATAATCCCATCACTCGAAAAACTCCCCCAAATGTGCTTTGAGTTTGTTTGTTTCATCTCTCTAAACTTTAATCCCGTCTGCAAACTTAAGTCTTTGCACATATCTTGCAATTGAAAAAATTTTGAGCAATAAAACTGTTTAATTGTTTTAAATTTTAAATTTCTTTCAAGGTTGCAATTTTTAAGAACATTTTCAACAGTTCCAACACACTTGCCAAACAAATAAGCATTGTTTATTAGGTCAAAATTTTCAGAAAAATTTTCTTTAGCCTCAAGTTTCTCTACCATCTTTTCAATCCAACTTTTCTTACTTTGCAAAAACTCCTTTATCTTGTTTTCACTGCAACTGATTGGAACTTTCATAATTGCCATTTGCGAATTTTCAAGTTTTATCGAAACCGTTTTTCTTCGTTGCCTTATCACTTCAATTTTCATATTCGCATTATACCACAAACATAAAATACAACCAAATCATTTTTCATATTTCGCACTTAAACAAGTTCAATGTGAAGCAATTAACACAAATACAACATTTTGTTTAAAATTGCATATTACCTCTACATATAGTGTGTTATGCAAAATTAAAAACTTCATATAGTTATGGTATGCAAAAAAGTTTGCATAATACCCTAATTTTATTTGACAAAAAAAATCCATACATATATAATACTTTACATAAGGAGAGAAGTCTTATGGCAGCAAATTCAAGCGGACAAGTTTCATATTTAATTTTAAACAGTCTTTCTGACGGTTCAAAGTATGGTCTTGAAATCATTGAAAGCATTTCTCAAAAAACCGGAGGAAATTACATATTAAAAAAACCAACTCTTTACTCAAGCCTTACAAGAATGGAGAAAAAGGGACTTATTTCTTCGTCATTTTGGGGCGAAAGTGAACTGGGAGGAAAAAGACATTACTATTCCATAACAAACGAAGGAAGAAAATCTTTAGAACTTTTGGCAAAAGAATTTGAAAATGTTTCATTTGATGATGAACCTAACCAACCCCAAACAACAATAAACACAAACAGTTCCCCAACAACAACGACTCTACCTGACAATAAGCCGGTTTTTTTGAAACAAAACAACTTGTTTGACCTTGTTAAATCTGAACCAGCAAAAGAAGAAAACAAATCACTTGCAATGGACAACGAGCAAGTTCTTGAAAACCAAATGGATATCTTCTCTATGCCAACACAAACACCAAAACAAGAAGATTCCACCCTTGTCCAAAAACCTTTAGACAATTCAATTGCCCAAACGCCAGCAATGCAAGACGATGGCAAATTCTTGGAAAATGATGAACGCTTTACATTAACCCCTTCACAAGAGGCACAAAATCAAAGATTATACGACACTTCTGCCGAACTGAAAAAATATCGCAAAAAGAAAAGCTTTTCAGAAAATCAAATTGAAATGTCTGTTGTTTATGAAAAACAAGAAGACATTGAAATTCAAAAATCAAGAATTGAAGAACTCAAAAAATCAATTTTAAATTTAAAAAATCACACAAACCCTCAACCTATTGAAAGCTTATCAGTTAGCAAACCTTCAGCATCTAACAACCAACTTACAGAACAAAAACAAGAAACTGCAACTTCCCTTCCAGCACCACCTGCTGAAGAAGAAAAGAAAGATGATGGAGTGTTTGTTACAGCAAGAATGGACG
>JAGBBH010000061.1 GCA_017938505.1 Clostridia bacterium
ATAAATGCAACCTCATCGGGATGATAGTTAACTGCCAGAGAAAGAATATAAGTAATAATGAACTCCGACTTACCTGAACACCTTAAAATGTTTTTTCTTTACTTTTATTTTCTAAATTTGGTTCTGTTTCTTTAAAAGTTTTTCCGTTTTCTAAGCAATTGCCAACAGCCTCTATTAACATTGCTTTTGGTGTAAATAGAGACGAGTCTTGCATCATTAGTTGTTTTGGTGAAAATTCACAAACTATGTCGCCAATGTTTTTGTCAACCACAATCTCTTTTTGTGGGAGAGAAGATGCGGTTCCTTTTGTTCTTCTTGCAGTGCAATGCTCAAGAAGAGGTTTTCTATCTGCTTGTAGTTTTTCAAAATCTAGAGGGAAATAAAGTAGAAGTTTAAACGGTTTTACTTCAGCATTGTTGGCAGTCTTATGTCCAAAAATTTGAATTTCCAAATTGTGCCCCTCTTGGCGCTTTTTTGCGTATTCCATTTCGAAACTTTCTCTCTCTGAGTCAACGAAAATGTTTGTTGTAATTTTGATATACATATCAAGAATATTGACTCCTGAAAGTTTTGAAAGTTCTCCTACAAAATCTGAAAGTCTGATTGGGATTTTTTGATTCAACATTTTTTCCTTGTTTTGCTTTTCTTCTTCCAACCTTTTTTCAAGATAATTAATTTGTTCTTGACTTTTTTCTATTAACTCAAATAGGTTTTCTAAAATCGTCATATTTAGTTCTCCAAATGTTTAATTCTTATTAAAAATATTATATATTGTAAAGGTTGTTTTGTCAATATGCAATTTAATAATTTATTTATCATTTTTCTTGGAAAAAGTTTTGTTGACATCTTGAGTTTGATTAAGATATAATGAAAAAAAGGAAGCGTTTTATGAATTATGTGTTAATTACTGGCGGGGCAAGTGGTATGGGGCGTGCAACGGCATTGAAACTTGCCGAAAACGGCTATTATGTTTTTTCTTGCGACATTAAGAAAAACGAACAAGAGGTTGAAGGAATTGAGCAAATTGTTGTTGATGTTACAGATATGCAAAGTGTCAAAGAGGCTTTTGAGGTTGTAAGTCAAAAAACGAATTCTTTGTTTGCGGTTATAAATTTTGCTGGCATAATTATGATGAACTCCCTCATTGAAATAAGTGAAGAAGATTTTGTAAAGATTTTTAATGTTAATGTTTTTGGTGCTTACAGAATCAATAAAACTTTCTTTCCTCTGGTTAAAAATGGCGGTGGAAGAATCATTGTTACTACAAGTGAACTTGCTCCAAATAAGATTTTGCCATTCAATGCGATTTATTCAATTTCAAAAAAAGCACTTGATGCATATGCGCAAGGGTTGACTATGGAGTTGAGTCTTTTGGGTGTTCCTGTTATAACTTTAAGACCTGGTGCGGTGGAAACTCCAATTCTGAAAGATTCAAACAAAGAAATGGAACTGTTGAACAACAATACAGAACTTTACAAAAACACCATAACAAACTTTAAAAAAATTGTTGACAAAGAACAAGGTGGGGCTATTTCTCCAACCAAAATTGCAGAACTGGTTTTGAGGATATTGAAAAAAAGAAATCCTAAACATATTTATTCTAAAAATGTTAGCAAGAAACTTAAACTTCTTAATTTGCTTCCAACAAAAATGCAGGCAAAGATTTTTAAAATGATGTTAAAATAAATAATTATGATGCCTTTATAAAAATAGAAAAAAGTTCGCGAAAAAACTGCGAACTTTTGTTTTTTTTATTGTTTTTGAGAAAATGTGTGGAATTTTCGTATTATAAACAGGTTATTTGTTGTTTTTTTCAAAATTATAACTAGATTTGCACATATCGTCCAAAGTGTGAGTTGCTTTGAAACCGAGTTCTTTTTCTGCTTTTTCAGGACTTGCATAGCAAGTGTCAATGTCTCCTGGTCTGCGAGGGGCAAAGGTGTATGGAACATTTACTTTGCAAGAAGAGATAAAAGAATTTACAATGTCCAAAACAGAATATCCTGTGCCAGTTCCCAAGTTGTAAACTACAAGACCGCAATTTGTTTGCAATTTTTTAAGAGCTTTAACATGACCATCTGCCAAATCACAAACATGGATATAATCTCTAACCCCCGTTCCGTCTTTGGTTGGATAGTCGTTTCCAAAAATGCTTAATTTTTCAAGTTTTCCGGTCGCAACTTTCGTGATGTAAGGCATTAAGTTGTTTGGAATTCCATTAGGGTCTTCGCCAATCAATCCGCTTTGATGTGCACCAACTGGGTTGAAATATCGAAGAAGTGCAATGTTCAAAGAGTTGTCTGCATTATAGCAATCCTTTAAGATTTCTTCAATAAACAATTTTGTTCTGCCATAAGGATTTGAAGCAGAAAGTTCAAAGTCTTCATAAATAGG
>JAGBBH010000062.1 GCA_017938505.1 Clostridia bacterium
AAGTTCCTCATCTTCCAAGAGGTAGTTTGGGTGAAAGTTGTAGGTGATTTTGTCATAATATTGCATTGGAATTCCAGGTGAATAGCAACCGTCAACTGTTTCGTGCAGAGGAATGAGAATGTCGATGATTGGAGTGCCATCAGAAAGAGTGTCTTTTGCTGAAAATGGTCTCTCAAAAACTTTTGACTTTTTTCCTGTTCTGTTTAATCTAAAAATGAAGGTTGGTTTTTGCAACTTGATTTCTTCTTCAATTTCTTTTGGGTTTTCATAAGATGCTTTTGGAATGTTGAAGAATCGTCTGTTTGTGTAGAATTCAATGTCGTAACGAGAAAAAGATACTTCGGTGTGCCTTGAGAGCTCTCTAAGAACTTCAGTTATTTCCACTTCAAAAACATGATTTTTGTAGGCCTTGTCAAAAAGGTCTTCTTTTTGTTTTTCAATTTCATCAAGTCTTTCTTTTAGTGTGTCCTCTTCTGATTTTAAAAATTGGTATGAGTTTGAAAAAATTGAAAAGCTTGAAAAATTCATTGTTTTCTCCTTAATTTTTAGTTTTTTTTGGAATTTTTTAAGTTTTTTTGTTTATTTTGTGATTTCGATGTCTTTTTTGCCTTCAAGAAGTCTTAATTGTTTTTCTTCTTTTTTGATTGCTGCGGAAATGATTGCATTTTCAACTTTTTTAGTTTTAATGTTGGCAACAATTTCTGGTGTAATTGGCAAAACAAGATGTCTAGCATATTCTCCATCAATGTCAATTGAGATTTTGTCAAATGTCGTTCCTTTGCAAGATGTTGCATCTGAGTGGTATGCAATTAAATCCGAAAAACAAGGACCGAAAGAAGTTTTAATGTTTGGGTCGAAGGGAATTTCAAAACTTGATGTGATGCCGTCTTTGTTTGTGAAATTAAATTTTAAATTTGAAAAGAAGCAATGTGCATAATCGCGTTCTGCTTGCATAAATTCAATAAGTTTTGCTTTTCTAAAATTGGAAAGGGATTTGTCATCACCATCATACATATTTCCAATTGTTGGAATGTTAGCATCAAACATAAGGTTGCAATCTATGAGGTTTTCTTCAAATCCATCGATAACTTCGCCGAGTGTAATATGAAAAGTTTTTTCTTTATTTACTTGGTCAAAAAGCCATTGTTTTCTTTGTTTTGTCGCCTCTAATGCTTGCTTGAGGTTCTCTTCTTGTGTGTTAAGAGAGTGAAGTTGTTGTAAAAAGTTTTTGATTGATACCATAATATTCTCCTTCAAATATGTTTTCACACTATATATTGTTTAAATTATGTTTAATATAAATTTTTTCATATATTGATGTGCTATTTTAGTTTGGTTTTTTTGTTGGTTTTGCAGTTTTTTGATTATTTTATCGTTTTTCTGGTGTTTTTTCTTCAAGGAGTTGTTTTCTTGTCGTTGCTTCAATTATTGCTCTGTGAAGAGGTTTATTTTTTATTTGAGTAATAGCTTCAGGAGGAAAATTTAAAACAAGGCCTTGTGCATATTCTCCGCTGATGACAAAGTCTATTGTGTCGGTTGCCATTCCTCCAAAAGAAGAAACTTCGCCGTATGAAGAAAGTAAGTCTGCAAAGCAAGGTCCGGTTGCAACTTTGAAATTTGGATTAAATGGTGCGGACAAAGTTGAAGTTGTTTCATCGCTAGCAGTAAATTCAATTTTTAAATCTGAAACAGAAAACCCTCTCATGTCATTTTGTTTAAGGGCATCTATAAACTTTGCTTTTCTGAGTTTTGTTAGAGTGCTAGGTTTTGCACGGTGCGTAGTCTCCAATGTTGGCATTGTTGCCCTGAATTTAATTCTGCAAGTAAGACCTTTTCCTGTTGTTGTGTCAAGGATGTCTTTTAAAGATATTTCAAAAAGATTTTCTTTGTTTCCTTGTTTATAGAGTGATTGTTTTCTTTCTCTTGTTGCTTTAAGTGCTTGCTCCCGATGTTCTTCGGTGCTAAGGGCGTTTAATTCCTTTAAAAAGTTTTCGATTGTCATATTTTTCTCCTTTTATAACTTGCGCGTATATATTATATAAATTATTATATCTATAAAATTTTTCATATATAAGCGCGCGATTTCTTTGTTAGTTTAACACGAATAGGGTTTGCTGTCAATAGGCTTGGAAAATATTTTTTAGGCTGTTAAAAAAGTTTTTAAAAAGGGTTGACAAATAAAAGTTAACTGCTATAATAATGCCAAAGGAGTAAGATATGGGGAAAGAAGAATTGGTAAATGAAAATGGTGTGGCACAAGTTAAGGCCCTTTTAAAAGGGAAAAATATAGAAATTCTTAGTGGTATTAGGAATTTAGATGAATCGGGACTTGTTGTAATGGAAAAACTCGAAATTTGCATGAATGAAATGAAAGATGATGAGTTTGCATTTAATAACGACGAGCTTTATGCGGAAGATAGAGAGTTTGTTCAAAAATTTAGTAAAGAAGAATTAAAAAAGTTTGGTGGATTCCAAGATTATGTAAGAAGTGGTTTTGAGGAAGAGGTTGTTCGTGCAAAGTAAAAAACAAGTTGTGTTGACTTGTTTTTTTTGTTTGAATTATTTGTTGCTTTGTTAAAAAAGTTTTTGAAAAGTGTTGACAAAAGCAGAAATGCGTGCTATAATGCTTATGCTGTTATTTATGGAATGAAGCGCAAGGTTACTTTTGCTATTCAAGCGGCAAACAGAAAATTTGCGTGGACCAGAGTCTTGGTCAAAGATGCCAGGGCGACCAAAATGACATTTTTTTAAGTCGAACAGCACGACACACGCGGGGTAGTGTTCGTAAGTGAAAATCAATGTGGGTTGAAAATGATTTGAACTTCGAATGACTGCAAGCCTTTGAAAAAATGCAACATTTTGGATTTGCTAATACAGGAGGTAATTAAAAGAAAAATGGCAACACAAAAAATGAGAATTAAACTTAGAGCCTATGAACACACACTCATTGATGAAGCTTGCAGAAGAATTGTTGAAACTGCTGGCAAGAATGGTGCAAAAGTTTCAGGTCCTATCCCACTTCCAACAGACAGAGAGGTGGTAACTGTGATTCGTTCTCCTCACAAGTATAAAGATTCAAGAGAACAATTTGAAAGCAAAACCCACAAGAGATTGATTGATATTTATAGTCCAAACCCAAAGGCAATTGATGCACTTATGAAACTTGAATTGCCAGCAGGTGTTGAGATTAACATCAAACTGTAAGGAGGTAGAGATTGGTGAAAGCTATATTAGGTAAAAAACTCGGTATGACACAAGTCTTTACTGAAGATGGTTTGGTTATACCTGTAACTGTTGTTGAAGCTGGTCCTATGACAGTTGTTCAAAAGAAGACAACAGAAGTTGATGGTTATGAAGCACAAGTTTTTGCTTTTGACCAAAAGAAGAAAAATGTTACAAAGCCTCAAAAAGGAATTTTTGACAAGGCAAAAGTTGAACCTTTCAAAGTTTTGAGAGAATTTGACATTGATGCTAATTTGGAAGTTGGCTCTGTTGTTAAGGCAGACATCTTTGCAAGTGGCGACAAAGTTGATGTTATGGGAATGACAAAGGGACACGGTTTCTCTGGTGTTATTAAGAGATGGAATCAACACAGACTTAGAATGACCCACGGTACTGGTCCTGTTCATAGAGAAGTTGGTTCTTTGGGTGCAAACTCAAGCCCTTCAAGAGTTTTCAAAAACAGAAATATGCCTGGTCAATATGGAAACGAAAGAGTTACCATTCAAAACTTGGAAATTGTTAAAGTCGATGCAGATAGAAACTTGCTTTTGATTAAGGGAAATGTTCCTGGAGCAAAAGGTGCGGTTCTCACTGTTAAACAATCTGTTAAGGCTAAATAAGGAGAGAGGAAATGGCACAAGTTAAAGTTTTTAATATGAAAGCCGAAGAAGTTGGTTCTAGAGAACTTAACGACGAAATCTTCGCAGTTGAATATAACGAACCTCTCATTCACGAAGTTGTAGTTGCTTACAATGCAAACCAAAGACAAGGCAATAAAAGCACACTTACAAGAAGTGAAGTTAGAGGACACGCAGCAAAGCCTTTCAGACAAAAAGGAACAGGCCGTGCTAGACAAGGTTCTACAAAAGGACCACACTTTACAGGTGGTGGAGTTGTGTTTGCTCCAAAACCAAGAGATTTCTCAAAGAAAGTTAACAAACAAGCAAAAAGACTTGCTCTCTTGTCAGCACTTAGTCAAAAACTTGCTCAAAACGAAGTTACAGTTCTTGACAAGTTTGAAGTTGCAAGTGCAAAAACAAAAGATGCTCAAAACTTCTTGAATGCATTTAAGTTCAATGGCTCAGTTTTGGTGGTTTCTGCACAAAACGGAGAAAACGAACTTAGAGCAACAAGCAACATTCCTTCAATGGAAACAGTTGATGTTGAACTTCTCAATGTTTATGAAGTTGTTTCAAGCAAAAATGTTGTGTTAACTGAATCTGCAATCAAATATTTAGAGGAGGCTAACGCATAATGGAAGCTAACGAAATTATCATCAGACCACTTCTTACAGAAAAAAGTTATGGCGGAATTCAAAACAAGATTTACAGTTTCGTCGTAAACAAAAAAGCAAACAAAGTTGAAATTGCTCAAGCGGTTGAAACAATGTTCAATGTTGAAGTGGCAAAAGTTAACACCCTTATTATGAAGGGACACAAAAAAGCACAAAACACAAAGCAAGGAAGAACAGTTGGAAAAACAAGCGACTATAAAAAGGCGATTGTTACATTGACAGAAAAATCTAAACCAATTGCGTTCTTTGAAAGCTTGTCATAAGAGAGGAGGAGAAAATGGCTACAATTATAAAAAGCAATCCAACTTCAGCTGGAAGAAGATTTTACTCTAAACTCTCAACTGAAGAATTGACAAAGAAAGCTCCTGAGAAATCACTTCTTGCTGTTAAGAAAAAACACGCTGGAAGAAATGCTCAAGGAAGAATTACTGTTCGTCATCAAGGTGGCGGAAACAGACAGAAGTATAGAATTATTGACTTCAAAAGAAATAAAGACAACATTCCTGCAAAGGTTGTTGCAATTGAATATGATCCAAACAGAACAGCTTACATCGCACTTCTTTCTTACAAAGATGGCGAAAAGAGATACATCATTGCTCCAGTTGGACTTAAGGTTGGAGATATCTTGATGAGCGGAAGTGGAGTTGAAATTAGAGTTGGAAACAACCTTCCACTTTCAGACATTCCTGTTGGTTCGCTTATTCACAACATTGAACTTGAACCAAAGAAAGGTGGTCAAATGGCTCGTTCTGCTGGTGCTGAAGTTCAACTTATGGCTAAAGAAGGTAAGTTCGCAACACTTAGACTTCCATCAGGCGAAATGAGAAAAGTTTTGCTTGCTTGCAGAGCTACAATCGGAACTGTTGGCAATCTTGATCACGAACTTGTTTCAATTGGTAAAGCTGGAAGAACAAGACATATGGGAATTAGACCATCTGTTCGTGGTGTTGTTATGAACCCTAACGATCACCCACACGGCGGTGGTGAAGGTAAGAGCCCTGTAGGTATGAAATCACCTATGACACCTTGGGGTAAACCAGCTCTTGGTTTGAAGACAAGAAAAAAGAAAAACAAATCTAACCGTTTAATGGTTAAGAGAGTAAATTAAGGAGGACGCCTAAATGAGTAAAGAAATTAAAAAGCCTTATGTAAGCCCAAGACTTATGAAAAAGGTTAATGAAATGGCTGAAAGTGGCGTTAAGAAACCTATCAAAACTTGGTCTAGAACTTCAACAATTTATCCAGAATTTATTGGATTTACATTTGCGGTTCACAATGGCAAGAAACACATTCCTGTTTATGTTACATCTGACATGGTTGGACATAAACTTGGCGAATTCTCT
>JAGBBH010000063.1 GCA_017938505.1 Clostridia bacterium
ACCGGAGGTCTTTTAATTCCATCAGGCAATCTGTTTGGCACAAGTTTCGTAATTTTCATAACTTCCGCAACAGGAACACGCAACACTCTGGCAACATCTCTAATGGCATTTTTAGCCTGCATACACCCAAATGTTACAATGTTGGCAACATGGTCTTCGCCATATCTTCTTTTTGCATATTCAATAACTTCTCCACGCCTATCCATACAAAAGTCAACATCAAAGTCCGGCATAGAAACTCTTTCTTTGTTGATAAATCTTTCAAAGAACAAATTATATCTAATAGGGTCAATTTTTGTAATTCCAGAACAATAGGCAACCAAACTTCCGGCACCGCTTCCACGACCTGGGCCAACAGGAATCCCAACTTGAGTTGCATAGTTGATATAGTCCCACACAATCAAGAAATATTCAACGAACCCTTGTTCTTGAATAATTCCAAGTTCCATTTCAAGTCTGTCAATAAGTTCTTTCGTAACTTCCTTATAATTCCTATGCAACCCCTCATAAGAAATTCTTCGCAAGAAATCATATGCATCTTCCCCGGTGGAAGGTTTATAAACTGGAATAAAGTTTTTTGCTGGATGGAGTTTATATCTCTCATCAATGCCAAAAACTTCTCCCAATGACTTGGTTTTTATAACAACATCACACTTATCTGCAATTTCAAGGGTGGTTTCCAACGCTTCCTCATAACCTGGCAAAGCCTGTGCCATTTCGTCATAAGTTTTTAAATAGAACTCATCAGTAGAAAACTTCATTCTGTCAGGGTCGTCCAAGAACTTTCCCATTTGAACACACATCAGCACATCTTGAAGTTCTGCGTCATCTTTGTTTAAATAGTGCACATCGTTTGTCGCTACAAGTTTAATGTTGTGCTTTTTGCCAAATTCTGCCAAATACTGATTGACCATCTTTTGTTCTGGAATTCCGTGGTCTTGAATTTCAAGATAAAAATCCCCTTCTTCAAACATATTTTTCATCTTGATAGTAAGTTTCTCTGCTTCATTAAACAATCTTTGCGTGATAAGCGTTGGAATATGTCCAGCAAGACACGCAGAAAGACAAATCACTCCTTTAGTGTGTTTTGCAAGCACATCATAATCAATTCTTGGTTTATAATAGAATCCTTCACAATATGCAATTTCATTAAGTTTCAAAAGATTGTGAAACCCCTCTTCATTTTTTGCAAGCAAAACAAGGTGCCCAATGTCATCTTTGCCTTGTTTTCTCTTAATATCGTTGCAAATATAGAACTCACAACCTAAAATAGGTTTAATTCCAGCCTTAATGCACTCCTCATAGAATTGCAGCGTTCCATACATATTTCCGTGGTCAGTAATTGCAACTGCACGAGAACCTCTTTCTTTAATTATGTCAACAAGTTTTCCAATTCTTGCGATTCCATCTAACAAAGAAAATTCTGTATGCACATGCAAATGAACAAAATCTTTCATTATTCCTCCAACTCATTAGCAATTTTTATTATTTTCCTAAACCTATGATTAAGTCCAGACCTTGTAAGTTTTATCGTTGAAAGTTTCAAAAGTTCATCTAAACTTTCTTCCTGATTTGCGAGCCTCAAAACCGCAACCTCTTGCAAATCTTCTGGCAGACTCTCAAGACCAATAGTGTTGTTGATAACATTTATTGCACGGACCTGCTTCAAACTCGCTTCAACAGTTTTGTTGATGTTTGCATTGATGCAATTAACTTGCCTGTTAATTTTGTTACGAAGTTCTCGCGTTACGATTTCATTGCTTAAATCAAGCACACTCTTATTTGCACCAACAAGTGCAAGCAAATCTTGAATGGTGTTTACATCTTTAAGGTAAAGCACAAAAGAATTTTTTCTTTCGAAAATCTTTCCAATAATATTATATTCCGCCAAAATATTAGAAAAATCCAACAAGAACTTATGACTTTGCGAAACAAATTCAAGATGATACCCAGACCCACAACTTTGCACCGAATCTGATGAAAGTTTTATGCTTGAAGTGCTTGCACCTATATAAACTCCTTTGATAAACGCCCTTTTTGAATCTTCTTCCAAAAGATGATTTTTTTCAATGTCAAAATTAAAAGACAAACCATCATCAGAAAAACTAATCACTCCAACATCAAGGAGCAGGCTTTTAAAT
Organism: Clostridia bacterium; assembly: GCA_017938505.1. GTDB lineage: Bacteria > Bacillota > Clostridia > Christensenellales > UBA1242 > Caccovivens. The sequence continues at coordinate 2,142 of JAGBBH010000063.1, forward strand.
TTTTCAATTTCGAAAGAAATCTCATAAATAGTGTTTTTGTTTATATGATAATTTTCCCCAACTTCAGCCGTAACCTCATCTCCATAAAGTTTTTTTATCATCTTTTGACAAAAATCAAACAACTTTTCAACATCTGACACAATCTTGATATAAATCTTTCCGTTCTTCTTTTCAATCTCTCCGCAAGAATGAATAAGTCCCGACAAAAAAGCAAGGGCAGATGAATCATCTTCCATTTCTACTTTTAAAATTTCTTCTTTTGACTGTCGCGAAAAACTCATTAAATCCCTCTTTTTTTATGAAATTTTGGCAATTTATCAATGTTTACAACTTGAGAAAGCGGAATATCAAGTTTATAAATCAAATTCATTCCATTGTTAACTTCTCCAACCCTTTCTGGTCTATGTGCATCAGAGTTCACAATAAATTTAACTCCTTCAGATGCCATTATTTGAAGTTCTTCTTCTGTAAAATTAATTCGTTTTCCATTAAGTTCAATCAGAACACCTTTTTGCTTTGCCATCTTTGCAACTGCAATCGTATCTGTTTGAAAACCGAAATTTAAGTGCGTGATAACATCAATAGGATATTTGTCAATTGTTTTCAAAAAAGCCGTTGTGTTTCTGTTAATTCTTTCCTTGCTTGGTCTAAAAACCTTATCAAATGCATTCGACCAATTGAGAAGCATCTTGTCCTTAAAAGTTGATGTGGTTACCATTTTATGGTAGCCCATAAGAAGAATGTCTAAATAAGCAAAATCCTCTTCCTTTACATCAATATCTCCATCGACAGAAATAATGTTTGATTCAACGCCTAGCAGAATGTCAACGCCCGTAATTTCTTTTGCATTCAAAATATCTTCCTGAAGTTGAGGAAGATTTTTTCTTCTTATCCCAAAAAATTCGTGATTGAACCCGTGGTCTGTTATCGCAATTTGTTTCAATCCTTTTTCTGCGGCAACTGCTGCATTTTCAAGAACCGATCCCTTTCCGTGATTATGTCTAGAATATGTTGAATGTGTGTGATAATCTCCAAATAAAAGCATAAAAAACTCCTTGCATCTATTGTATCAGTTTTAAATTTTTTTTACAAGTTAAGAGTGGCCATTTCTAAATAAATTTTACAAATAATATATACAACAACTTTTTCAAGAATTCCTTTTTTATCTTCTTAATCTCAACACTTAAACAGAGATTTAAATTAGATGTCAACTTTGCTTATTTCATAAAATCTAAAACTAAAAAACAATCAAAAAAATAAGAAGCAATTTTCATCCAATCACTTCTTTTCAAGTAAAATTGTAAATGGTCCAAGATTTCTTTGATTAATAACCATATGTTCACCAAAAGCACCAAGTTTAACTGGGATGTTATGGTCTTTTTCAATAAGCTTTGCAAGTTTCAAATAGAGGTCATTTGCTCTGACAGGTTCTTCTGCGTTTGCAAAATATGGTCTGTTTCCTTGTGAGCAATCTCCCGCCAAAGTAAACTGAGAAACCAACAAAATTTCCCCGCCCACATCTTTAATTGAAAGGTTTGTTTTGTCATTTTCGTCTGCAAAAATGCGTAAATTTGCAATTTTTTTTGCAAAATAAGGCAAATTATCTTCCAAATCGCCTTTTTCAACACAAAAGAACACAACCATTCCGTGTCCAATTTTTGATATAATTTTTTCATCAACCGACAACTCTGCTTGTCCAACAACTTGAATTACCGCTTTCATTCGCCACCTCTTTTATACAATTTAAATCTCTTTGCTTCTTGCTTTTTCTTGTTATGTATTATAACACAATCATTCTAAAATGTCATATTTATTACAACGCATTACTAGAAATTTTTAGACAACAAATTCACACAAACACCTCTATCTCCCTTTCTGGAAACACTTTGATCATTGCCAATTTTCTCTCGATTAATGCAATTAATTTCAACACATCATCTGCTGTTGCATTCCCCAAATTTATAATAAACCCACTATGCTTTTCAGATATCTCTGCCCCGCCAATTTTCATTCCTTTCAAGCCCAATTCATCAATAAATTTTGCAGGAAAAATCACTTCCTTTGCACAAATTCTTTTAAAGACACTCCCCAGCGAAAGTTTATCACAAGGTTGGTTTTCTCTTTTCTTTTTTAAATAATTTTGCATATTTTTTGCTATAATTTCACTTTTTTCTTGAAATAATTGCAATTTAATCGCTAAAACAACATATTTTTTTAAATCTACATTTCCTAATTTTGCAGAACGATAATCAAATAGCAAATCTTCTCTCTTTACAACCCTAAGTTTTTCATTGCCAACTATCAAGACTTCTTCTACATACTCTCCAACCTCATTGCCAAAACAACCCGCATTATTAACAACCATTCCACCAAGAGTTGCCGGGATTCCATACGACCATTCCACTCCACTCAAGCCAAGTTTCAAAAGTTTGTTGTTCAATGCAAAAGCATTTATACCCGCACCACACCAAACGCTATCATCAATTCGAACAACCTTGTTAAAGTGTTTTAAACTTACAGCAACGCCTCGAAAACCATTGTCTGAAAAAAGAATGTTGCTTCCATTTCCAAGCACAAACCATCTCAAATTGTTTGTCTTAATCCTCTCTAAAACATTTAACAACTCAATATGATTTTTTGGAAAAACAATATAATCAATTTTTCCACCTATTTTTATTGTCGAAAAATTCTTGAGTTCAACATTTTCTAAACATTCAAATTCTCTAAACATATTTATTTATATGACAAAATGGCTTCTATGTTTAATAAAAAAATAACTAAATAAAAAATCATAAATAGATTGAAATTAAATTATAAAAAACATTATTAAATCAATTAAAAATAATAAAAAATCAATAAAAATATGTTTTATAATAAAGATTTAAATAAAAAAATAAAAAAATCTCTGTTTTTTAGAGATTTTTTATATATTTCATTTTTTTATTTTCTCTGTTATTTTTCCAATCCGAACAACTCCGCCCTAACATCAGCACACATCTTTTTGTGTTCTTCCAAATCTCCTGCAAATGTCTTTCTTGCAAGCCCGATTCTATATTTAACCTCTTTCAACAATAACTCGTCTTCAGCCTTCTTCTTTGAAAATGTTTCAATGTCTTCCACCACACGAACCCTATCAGTCATTCCAATCACAATGTGGTCAAAAGCCCTTTTAATAAAATCTTGGTCTTCAAAAAGAGCAAATGGAATTTGTTTAAACATATCAGGTCTATATTTCAAAATGTCGCACCAAGAAGTTTTTGTAAGATTTTTGGCAACATCTTCTGGCATTTCGCCAATAAAACTAAATGAACGGTTTGCATGACCATTGTCAGCGATATGAAAATGTTTCAAATTTTTGCACCCACGCAAATTATCTAAATAGAAGGTTTTCACATCAACACAAATCTTTTCCAGGTTTGGAAATCTGTTAAATCTTGCTGTGTAAATACCCTCAATGCCGTCAAGAACAATCCAAGTTACTTTATTATCATCTTCCTCGCTAAAAGACCCAAAAACACCCGAGTCCACTCCTGCTTGATTAACCCAAAGCCTGCCTGTTCTGTCTATTTTGTTTTCTTTCATTTTTTCTCCTATCTTGTTGCCAATTTTTCTGGAATGTTTTGTGTTTGTGAATAATCTTTCACTTCGCCGACCATTTCCACACCCAATTCTTCTTTAATTCTTGCACGCATTTTGCGATACAGTGCAACATCATTTTTTCGCTGCTCTGAATTCGCATAATCCTCAACCAGTTCACCTCTTTTTTTCATCCCCCAAACACATCTATCAAGACAGTATTTGACAAACCTTTGGTCTTGAAATCTGGTCTTTGGAATGTCAAAGAAAAAATCTGGTCTATATCTAAGCACATCAAGCCAACTTGGAATAGCAAGTTTTTCTGCAACTTTTGGAGGAAGCTCTCCAACAATTTTTAGGTTAACATTAAAGTCTAGTGCACTTTTCCCACCTTTGACATCAATTTCTCTCAACCTTTCACATTTTGCAAGCGAATTGAAATCAAAAATCTCAGTGTCCTTTCCTGTCATTACACATCTTAAATTTCTAAACTTTTCAAATGGAAAACCAACAATTTCTTTAATTCCAAAAAAGCGAATTTCAGAAACAAAGCTTAATTCCCTTGAATTATTTGATGCATAAATCCACCCCAAATCCTTCATCTCTTTTCCACCAATTCTCAAAACGCCATCTTTTAAATTTAACATACTCTTCCTCTATTATTTTGTTTTTTCATGACACTCAATTTTCTTTCCGTTATTAAGTGGCACAGAACATTCATTCATATCTTCAACAAGTTTGCTTACATCGTTGCAAAACTTTGAATAAATATCATCACGCTTTTCTTTTTCTTGCTTTATTCTTTCTTTGACACTTGCAAGCAAACTAGCATCCAACATTTCTTGCCTTTCAGAGCCATCAAATCTGTCAACCATTCCTTTAATAACCGCATCAGACAACTTCTTTACATTTTCTTTTTCATCAAAAATCTTTGATGGAATTCTTCCAAAAAAATATGGATTATTTCTAACAATGTTTGCCCACGCATTTACAGTCAAATTTTCCCCTTGGAGATTTCCTTCCTTTTGACAATAAACCTCAACATTGCTTCTTTCTCCGAAATTAAGGTCAAGTTCATCACTTTCATTAAGGTCAACAAAAGACAACTCAACAAATCTGCATCCCAAAAATTCAACAAAAGATGCATTCTTCAAACACTCCCTCAAAATAGAACTTTCGACACCTGTAATGCTTGCGTCAAATTTAACATCACAACTATCTTTGATTCGCTCTCTTTCATATTCATTTAAATCACTTGCACGAAGGACATCTCTTCCTTTTTCGCAATAAACTTCCGCAGTCCAACCACTTTCATCAACAACAAAATTGTTCATATTTTTTCTCCTAAATTTTCGTTTTTTCAGTTTTGCGTATTTATTTTTGTAAAAATATTTCTTCTTTTATATTCTATTATTCCTTGTCAAACATTTCACGCTTGAACGCGTCATACATCTTTGTATCTTTATCTCCTGATATGCTTTCTGCCCCTCTCTTTTTTCTTTCCTCGTTAATTCTATATCTTACCAAATTAAGTGTCAACGAATCATCTCTCTTTCGAGGTTCAACATATTCACGAGGGGTTGTTTTTAATCTTTCTGTCATTCCAAAAATCACTGCATCAACAGACCTCTCTTCAAACCTTTTGCCATCGAAAATCTTTGAAGGAATTTGAAAATATAAATCTGGAAGATATTTTAACAACTCACACCAACCATCAGCATTTAAACTATTGACAACGCTTGAAGGCAAATCTCCAATAATTGCTGTTTTTGAATTGTATCCTTGAAGCCCTTTTACATTGAAGTAGATATACGATTCTTCATCAAAATAAATTCCCTCAATATTATTGCAACCTTGCAATTTTGATAAGTCAAACCACTCCATTTCCTTAGACACAAGCACGGTTTTTAAATTTGGAAAATCTTGCAACTGTTTGGGAAATTCCCAAGCTTTAGTTTCAAATTCAATTGTTTCAATAGAATTTAAATCATAGCGTGCCAATATCTCTGGCCAATGCCCATCACATTGCGTTGTTATGGTCAAACGCTTCAAATCATATATCGTTTCTGCCTTTCTTTTTAGTTCTTGAATCATCATTCACTCCCACTATTTTAATTTTTTTATGTTTCGCCCCTTAATTATCGATTTTTTTCAAACAAATCTCTTTTGAATTCCTCATACATTTCTGTCATTTCTTGCATTTCAGTCATTCTTTTTTTGCGTTCTCGCTCTATACAGAATCTCACAGAACCCAAAATTCTTGCATCTTTTTTCTTTTGCTGTGAAAGTTCAACCATTGTCAACTTTTTGGCTCTTTCTGTCATTCCATAGATAACTGCGTTAACTGAATTTTTCTCGAACATTGGGTTTCCAAACATTTTTGAAGGAATTTGAGTGTAAAGGTCAGGTCTATATCTAAGAAGTTCATACCAACCTGTTTCACTTAAACTTTGTCTTACAGCAAAAGGAATTTCATTTCCAAAAACTTTAATTTTGTGATTATACTCACCATTCCCAAACCAAATTCGGTCAATGTTTTGGCAGCCCGCAAGATTAGAGTCAAGACTGAAATACTCCAAACTTTTTGAGCAAGTGATATACATCAAATTAGGAAACTTTTTAAAAAACTCACCATACACTTCTTTCACATCCTCAGCCAAAACAATCGCCCTGACATCTTTTAAATTCTCATCAACTTCCTTTCCCCAAAAATGCGCCTCTGTGATTGTCGTTGCACCATTGACATTTATGTCCTTTCCAATATATTTCATAAATTGCACCTCTATTCAATCTAAAATAATTATATCATATATCCTTTTGCATTTCAATACCTAATTTTATGATTTTTATTAATAAAAAAACTTTTTAAAATAAAAAAAACACCGACATTTCTGTCAGCATTTTTTTGTCTTTATTAAACCAATTCAACGATTGCCATTTGAGTTGCATCACCACGACGAGCACCAAGTTTGATAACTCTTGTGTAGCCGCCACCTTGTCCAGATTGTCTTGCTCTTTCAGCATACTTTGGAGCATAAACATTGAAAATCTTTTCAATAAGTGGGTGGTTGATGCCTTCAATTCTTGCTTTGTAAGCAGAAAGAGATTCTTTTGGTTTTCTTTGTTCTTGCAAATCGTAAACATAACCCATAATCTTTCTTCTTGCTGCAAGTTTCTTTGGACCATCATTAAGAACTTCTGTCTTAACTTTCTTTCCATCAGCACCTTTGATGTCTTTTACAACTTTGATTGTGTCTTCATAAGCATTGATTGCAATTGTGATGATTTTTTCAGCCATTCTTGCAGTCGCTTTTGCTTTTGCCAAAGTTGTTCCAATTTTTCCATTCCAAAGGAATGTTGAAACTTGTCCACGAAGCAATGCGTTTCTTTCTTTTGAAG
>JAGBBH010000064.1 GCA_017938505.1 Clostridia bacterium
CAAATGTTATCAGTGAGGTTCGAAACAAGATTGCTTCAGAATTGGTTGGAGCAACTGGTTTAGAGATATATGAAACAGATGTCAATGGTGTTGAAAAGGCGGTTACATCAATTTCTACAACATTGCCAATTGAACAAAAGACATACCTTGTGAAAGCGACTTATGCTAGTGGGGTTAAATTCCATAGATTTGAAATTGATTTCTATTCTTATGAAATGACAGCGACAACAACATACAGCACAAGTGCAAACTACTTGTTCAATCTTTCAAATTTGAATGGAAAGGTAGAGGAAGTTTTTGACACAACGGTATGGCCAGGCAGTGGATATGACATCGATTCAGAAGTTGCGATAACTTATGGCAAGTTCAATGAAGATACGGACACTATGGACAATGTCAGTCAAATTTCACTTGAAAGCAGTTGCAACTTGACATATTTTGTTAAGGTTGGAATTACTGATGGCACAAACAAGAAAGAAATTTATCTTCAAATTAGTTTTAATGTTACAGTAAGTTAATAGAAAAAGAAAAAGCATTTTGTTTTGACGAATAAAATGCTTTTTTTTTGCAATAATTTCCTTATGGAAAAGAAAAATGAAAATAAAAAAGAAATAAACATTCAAAAAGAGGACAATAAAAAAAGTTCAAAATCTGCAATTGGGCAAAAAGGAAATGTCAGAAAAAATCTTGTTGAAAATAAACAGCAATTATCAAAAAACGATAAGATAATTTCGCGGACTCAAAAATTTTCTTCAAAAACAAATTCTGCTAAAAGTGAAAAAATGGACAAGGGTGTTGGCAAAAACACAAAGGATGAAGAAAAATTGCCAATAATAGACGCCGTTTCAGAAAAACAGAATATTGTTCCAGAAAAAGCGGTTGAACTTTTGATAAATAACAATACAGATAGACCGATTTCTGATATCATTTTTTGCAATATAATTGCACTCACTGCAATCTTTTTGTCAATGTTTATCCCTGTTTTGAGTTTGACTCTGCCAATTTTGGTTTTTCTTTATTTTGATGTTGGTGTGTCGAGTTATATGCTTTGTAAAGAAAGAGGGGAAAGTTGCAATTATGAACAAATTTTTGTTTCATTAAAAAAATATATCAAAATCTTTTGTGTTGCAGTAATTAAAATATTTTCAATAGCTTTAGGACTTATTTTTTTCATTGTTCCTGGTATTTTTATGATATTAAACTATTGCTTCACATCTCACATAATTGCAGAAAATTCTGACCTTGATACAAAAGGTGTTTTGATGTTGAGCAAAGAATTGGTTTATGGTTACAGATGGAATATTTTCTTTTATGCCTTGCTTGCACTCGTTTCTGTCTGTGCGTCAAGTTCGTTGATGTTTTTCATTATTTTGATTTTCGATTCTTTTCTTTATGTGCCAAGTTTAGTTTACATTATTTTTGTGATTGCGGCTGGAATTTTGGCATTTATCACACTTGCTTTGCCGATGCTCCAAATTGCGGTTACGGATTATTATATTTTGGCAAAACAAAATAAAGTTCGTGAATTTTAAAATTAAAAGTCAATTTCGTATTAAAAGGACTTTGATTGTGTTGCAAATTTGTTGTATTTTTTTGATTTTTTAGTTATAATTTTATAGAGGAAAAAATATGGAATATATTGATTTTACTAAAAGAGATAAAGCGTTCAACAAATTTGTGGAATATAGAAAAAAAATCATTGCAAGTGCAGACAAAGGAAATTTTGATGAGGTTTTTGCGGATATTTACGCAAAAGCAATGTCTGGAAATTGTGTTGCACAAGACTGTGTTGCTTATTTTTTTAATAAAGGTGTGCCAGATTTTCTATATCCAAATTATGACTATTATATGTGTTGGCAAATTTTGGCTGGAGCAAACGGAAATGAGTTTGCTTTGGAAAAACTTCAATTTTTTCTTGAAGTTGGACTAAATTCAATAATATATGATGAAGAAGTTCTTACGACGGCAATGATAAGAAAGAACATAACAAAAGAAAATGCTTTGAAGGTTATCAGCAATTTGATTTGTGAAGGCATTGTTGATGAACTTAACATTGACCCTAAACAATTGATAGACATTCCAAATAAGGCTATGCCATATTCTCCTGAGAAAAACAGAAAATTTATTTTGGCAATGGAGAATTGTTTGGAAAGAGTTGCGGAATATTTAGTTAGTTAATTGGCAAAAATTTTCATTGACAAAACATTCGGCAAAAAGACGAGAAATGCTTGTTATAATTGAATTGCACAGTTCAAGTTCTCCACTCTCAATAGAGAGAATTGTGAGTTTTGCAATGAGCAAATTTTCGAGCCCGATTAAACATAAAAAAGCATTGTTTTCGTTTGCCACATAGTTAAAACTATGTGGTTTTTTATTTACAAATATTTCATTTAGAAGTTTCTCTGCTTTGTTTATTTGTGTTTTTAAAAGTTCTGCCTGCAAAAACTTTTCTAATTTTTTAAGGCACGCACGCATTTTTGAGAAAATAATCATAATTTCGTCATAAAGCATTTCGCACTCCTCGTCTTGCAGTCTAATAAACACAAAACCTTTCTTTTTTAAAGATTGGGAATATGCTTTTGCCATTTTTTCATAATCGTCTGGCAAAATGAAATCATCATAGAAATTTTCCATAGTTTTAAATATGAAAAACATATAATTTTTGTGTCTAATGGAGCTGTATAAAAAAATTTTTCGGTTGAGTTACATTTTGAAAAAGAGAAAAAACAAATTGCAAACAAAAAAACACCCAAAAATTTTCGAGTGTTTTTTTATTTATATAAATTTAAAAATTAGAAATCAAATGGGTTTGAAGATTTTAAAATCTTTTTATTTCTCATCTTGATGTCGTAATAAACTTTTGTGGTATCAAGGCTTTTCATAACTCCAATTGGTTTTTCTGCTTCCTTTACATAGAAGAATGGAACCTTGTCGTTTCTTGTTGCGAGAAGTTTCATTGGGTTGTATCTAAAGAGTTTAACAACGGTTGTTCCAAATGGAATCTGACCAAGCTCATAAGATGTGATAAGAGGTCTGGTTGTTCTTTGAATACTCTTGCTTGTGCTTGTGCTTTTGCCGTCTTTGTCTTTTTCATTTTTGGTAACACTTGTGTTTTCTTCTTCGTGGATAAGTTGAACTTCACCACACATTTTAGAGAAGTCATCACGAGTTTTTTGGTCGTCGGTTCCGAGGTAAATTTGTGCGTTACAGTTTCCGATGATTGTTTTTGCAGAGTCTGCACCATATTTTGTTTCGAGCTGTGTGTAAGACTGAACGACAACTTCAAACAAGATGTTTCTACCACGGGAAACGGTAATCATACTGTCAAATTTAGGGATAGGGGGCAAGTTTCCGAATTCGTCCAAGATATAGTAAACATGTTTTGGAAGTTTTTTGTCGTGGTAAGAGTTTGCTTTGTCAACAAGTCGTTTGTAAAGTTGAGATAAGCAAAGGATCGCCAAGTTGTGTCTTTCTTCTCTGTCATCTGGGATAACCAAATAGAAAGCGGTTGGTTTATCTGTAAAGTTGTCAAAACTCAAATCACTTTGAGAAGTCAAATATGAGATACCAATATCGTTCATAAATGAAATCTTTCCGTTCAAAACACCCATATAAGATTTTGTTGTGTTTGGAGAGTTGTTGATAACTGCACTTGTCAAGTTTGGAACGATTGATGTTGATTCATCTCTACCTTGAAGCAAATATTTTCTGATTGTTTCAAAAGGAGCATCGGCATCTGGGTCGCGGTAAGTTGCAATTTTGTAAAGGTTGTAGAAGTTGAACTTTTCTTTTGTCATTCCAAGTTCAGGATTCAAACTATCCTCAAGCATTGCCAAAGCACAACCATACAAATAGTCCTGAGCACCTTCTTCCCAAGTTGGGTCTTGCGAACCTTTAGATTTTGGTGCGACTGTATTACAAATTTCCTTCAATTCGCTTTGTGCGAGGTCGCAATAGATTTGTTCGGCACTTCTAACTGCGACTCTCAAAGTTTCTTCGTCTGGATAAGCAACACCTTCAAAACCATACCAAACATTTCCATAGTTTACATTTGGAATTTCTTTAAAACCAACGGACGAAGGTTTTGCTCCGTTTGTGCAACGCTTAATGTTGTTTTTGCAGTTCTTTCCTTTGTGATATGTTTCAAAGGCGTGTTCCATTGGATTCCATCTTGTTGAGGAGAATGGATCACGAAGGTCGAGGGTAATAACACGATATCCCTCATCTTCCATAATTTTGCTTGTTTTTGTGAAGAGTTCACCCTTTGGGTCGGAAATAACCAAACAAGGTTTTTCCCCAGAGTGGGCCAAAATTCTGATGGTAGGAATGAAGCAGATTGATGTTTTACCAGAACCGGTGGTACCGATAATAAGACAGTGATATTCATCTTTCATTCCGATGTGATATTTGTTGCCTTCAAGATAACTTCTAAAAACAATTCCTGTTTTTTTCAAAGATGGCAATGCTTGCCAAGTTGTGTCAATAAGACCAAATTGGTCTTTGATTTTCTCAGGAGCAAGCCAAGCGGCATCATAAGACAAAGACATTTCATCACCACTTGCGGTTTTTCCTTTGTCTTTGACCTCTTTCTTTTCTTCTTTCTTTCCACCCATTGAGAAGAAGAATGCAAGCACGGCTCCAGCGCCAGCACCAATTCCGCAATAATCCCACTGTTGAATTGCAGTCATAAGTTCTGTTCCTTCGTGCGTAAAGTAGTATATTGCGGCACCTGCGGCATAACCTATCACGCCAAAGATTAAAAATAAGATGATAAATTTTTTAAATTTCATATCTAAATTCCCCTTATTGATTATATTTTATCTTGAAAGTGTAAAAAAATCAAGCAAAACAAATAAAAACCACGGCAAAATGTGAATATATTTAAAGATTTTTCTTCATTATTCATCAACAGTTTAAAAAATAGGCATTTATAAATCTTGACAATGAAAGAAAATGAGTGATATAATTGCAAAAGCAACAGATGCTTCCATAGTGTAGTGGATAACACAATGGTCTTCGGACTTTTTGCTCTTACCATTACAAATCACGAAAGTATATGTATTTATAAGCACTTTTCAATGCACCAAAATTTAAAAACCGCATTTGGCACCCAAAAGGCACCCACTTTATTTGGGTGAAAATTGGTGTTAAATGCATTATATCTCCCAGTGGTGAAATGGATATCACATGAGTCTTCGGAACTCACTTTTCGGGTTCGAATCCTGACTGGGAGACCACATTTTTAGACTGGAATTTCAGTAGGAATTCCGGTTTTTTATTTAAATTTTTATACAAATATTAAAGTTATGTGTTATAATATCTTCACAGGAGAAATAATGAGTAGTGTTATTTTAACGAGTTGTTTAGATTTTTATGAAAAAGATGAAAATGGCAACAAGATTGTCCATCACTTTGGTAATGTCAATGGTATATTAGATTGCTTGAAATCTCATATCAAAAATTATGATAACTTTTTATTTGTAGCAAGAGGAAATGATGATGAAAGTACAGAGCAATATTTTAATAATGCTTGCAAATCTTTTGAGTTAACATTGCCTTTTAAAAATTATAATATTCTTAACTATACAACTTGTAAAAATGCAAAAGAATTAATAGAAAAAGCAGACCTAATATTTTTGTGTGGCGGACATCTTCCAAATCAAAATAAATTTTTCAATGAAATTAATTTAAAAGAATTAATTAAAAATACGAATGCATTTATAGTTGGCGGAAGTGCTGGCAGTATGAATTGTGCTGATGAAGTATATTGTCCGCCAGAGGTTGAAGGCGAAAGTTTAGACCCTAATTTTAATAGATATATGAAAGGTTTGGGTTTAACTGATATTAATATATTGCCTCACTATGATGAGTTTAAAGATTATATTTTAGATAATAAGAGGTATATTGAAGAGATAATACTGCCATTCAGTTACAAAACGCCTGTTATTGCATTAAATAATGGTAGTTATATCAAAATAGAAAACAATAAAACAATAGTATGCGGTGAAAGTTATATCATTAAAGATAATGAAATTAAACAAATTTGTAAAGATGACGAATATATTGAAATTTCAAATATTTAATCTGAAAAAGGCACCCGAAAGCATGGGGTTTGACTACATGTAAAAAGGCACCCATTTGGCACCCAAAGTTCAAAATGGCACCCAACGAGTGCTAAACTCGTGCAAAATTGTTGAAAAGCGCAAATTTTACAAACTTTATGAAAGTTTAATCTCTTTTACAAAAAATGGTGAGTAATACAAAAGTTAGAGTGGTTCAAGTTAAAGTACTTCGGAACCATTTAGGAGGGTTCGAGTCCTTCTGGAAGCGCCAAATAGGTTGTATAAAAAGTCTGATACAATTTTTTATTTAATTTCATGTTATTCAAAAAATTATTAAATTATAAAAATAAATATTTTTTATGACATAATATATAGGAGAAAAGGGAAATAAATTAATGAATTATCAACAAAAAAAAGCCAAATATGCATATCACTTATTTAAAAAGGGATTGCCCTTCAAGAAGGCGTATGCTGTGGTGGAGAAGGGCGACAAGTTTGTTGTGCTTAATAATTTGGCAAAAGATAGGTACTCTCTTTCGGGTGGCGGAGTTGACAGGGGTGAAGACAATATTGCGGCGGTCAAACGAGAGGTGATGGAAGAGATGAATATGGAGATTGAGATTGCAAGAAGTCTTGGCGTAGTCAGTTATCCCAGTGACAGAAAGTATAAAAATCATGAGTTTGTTTTAGAGTGTCAAGCAGAAATTTTTTATGCCCGCTTTGTTGGGTATGGAGATAATAAAGATTTTGGCATTAAAGGAGAGTTTAGTGATAACATAAGAATAGTTGAGCTTACTAAAGAAGAGATGATTAAAAAAGTGGATACATTTACAAAACTTGGAGTAAAATTAGATTAAGTCCCTGCAAAATAGGACTTTTTCTTTTTTAATTACAAAGAATGTGATATAATAAGGCTATGTTTAATTGGAGCGAAGCGGATAAAATTGCGATTCCTGTGATGATGTTGATTGTGGCTGCACTGGCAGTTGCACTTGCTTTTTTGTTGCGTGGTAAAAGCGAGAAAATAAAAAACATTCCGCTGCATATTATTGCTGCTCTTATGATAGGGTTGGAGATTGCAAAACAGCTGTACTTTCTTATTTCAGGAACATATCATTTGGGTGTAATTCCAGTACACTTTTGCTCATATATGATTATGATTATTTCTCTTGCGCAGTGGCTTCCAAAGAAATATTCAACATTTTTTCAAGTCCCTGCAGTGGTGTTTTCAATATTAATATGGGAGTTGCTTCTGATTCATCCTAGTTCTATGATAGGGAATTACAGTACAACAATGTTTCAAAGTTTTCCAGGCTTTCACAGCTTTTTCTTTCATTCTTTGGTTGTTTGTTATGCGGTGTTTAGACTTGTGCTTTGCAAACATAGTTTGAAATGGATTTATCTTCTAAGCTTCCCTGTCTGCGTATTGTTTTATGCGGCATATGCTGTGCCGGTTGCTTTTAAATTAGGCTTTAACTATATCAATATCTTATATAGTTATTTCCAACCGCTTGAGAAATTTCGGTTAAGTTGCGGGCAAGTGGCGTACGATATTTTATTATTTTCTATTGCAATTGCGGTTAGTTGCTTGATTTTTGTTGTTTGGTTTTTTATAATTAAATTAATAAACAAAAGGAGAAAGAAAAATGCCTAAAATTTTTGGAACAGGACACATTGTCTATTTGGTTATAAGCTTTGCTCTTATAATTGCCGTACTTGTGCTTATTAAGAAATTTTGCAAAAGTGAAAAATCGCAAATGATTGCAATAAAAATCAGTGCTGCTGTACAGCTATTGATGATTATATTAAATAACCTCTTTGTATATTTGTGGGTTGGGACAATTAAGCTTGATTCTCTCTGCGGGGTAGTAAGCTTCTTGATTGCAATTTTTGCATTAATCTGTAAAAAAGATTCATCTATTTTGCATTTCATTTCTTATACCGCGCTCTTTACCGGCCTTATTCCAACTTTTTATCCTACATACATTGGGCAAGGGCCAACAATTTTCTTCCCATCAACAATAACAAGTTTAATCCATCACTCATTGTCTTTCTATTTGGCGCTGCTTATTTTTATTCTTGGATATGTTAAGCCAAATATTAAAAAGTGGCATGCTTGGCCGCTTGGCTATTTTGCGCTTATTGCAATCGGTGTGTTTAACATAAAAATCCGTGGACTTGGTGATTCTATGAATATCAACTCTCCAATCATCGCAGGTACTCCATTTAACTGGTTTTATCTGGGATTAATATTTATAGGGGTTTATACAATATTCCTGCTTGTGTATGATGCGATTGAAAACAAGAAAAATTGTTTTGTGGTATGTACATACAACAAAATTGCTGCTCTTTTCAAGAAAAAAGAAAAGATTGAATCCGCAAAAGAAGAAAAGCAAGAGGAAAACAAAAAAGACCTTTAATGGTCTTTTTGTATTTTGAGAGGTTTCTTTGGTGTGGTATAATAATGCATGATTACAATAAGAAGTTTTCATCAAAATGATGTTGAGTTTAAATTCAATAATTTAGTATAATGAAAATCTTATTTTAATCTTTGCAAAATCAAACACAAGAAATCAAAAAAAAGACTTCTTGTAGCATTGACACAAATAAGTGATATAAAAGTAAATGTAATAACAAGGAGTAAACTATATGAGTAAGAGAGGTCGTGCAAGGGCGATTGTCATTGTTGACAACAAATTAGTTGCAATGTATCGGGAAAGAGATGAAAGGGTTTATTACACATTTCCGGGCGGAGGAATGGAAAGTGGAGAAAGTGAAGTTGATTGTGTAAAAAGGGAAGTTTTCGAGGAGTTTGGTATTGTTGTTGAACCTATAAAAAAGGTTTATGTTTATGAAAACGAATTGAGTGTAGAGCACTTCTATGTCGCAAAATATGTGAGTGGAAAGTTTGGTTCGGGGCAAGGCGAGGAGTTTCAGGGTGATAAGAACAGAGGAATATACATTCCAAAAATGATTGATATAAAAGAGATTCAAAACCTTCCGCTTATGCCACCAGAAGTTGCGAAAACTTTTTTAGAAGACTTTGCAAAAAATGGAAAAGAGTTGAGAGATGATGTTTTAACAATCAAAGCAAATTTGCAATAAAAAACAAGTTAGGGCAGAAACAAATTTATGTTTCAGTCTTTATTTTTGGTGCAAAGAATGTTTCTTTGTGATATAATCTATCAAGAACAAGAAAAATATCAAGGGTGAACTATGGAATTTATTCTGGCGCAGGTTTTTGGTGGAATTGCGCTTGTTATTGTTTGTGTTGGCTATTTTTTAAAAACAAAAGGCACATTTATGATAACTCAGGTTGTTGGGAATTTGTTTTATGCCTGTGCTTTTTTTGTTGTAGGTTCTTATGTTGGTGCGGGATTGGTCGGCATTTCAATTTTTAGATGTTTATATATTTATTTTGCCGAAAAATTCAACTTTAAATTCAAACTTCATCTTTTGCCAATCTTTATTGTGATGTATATTGCTATGACAGTTTTGTTTTGGGAAGGTGCGTTGGATTTGTTGGCTCTATCTTCAAGTATTCTGTTTACGATTGGATATATTATCAAAGATATGCAGGTTATGAGATATGTTTTGATAATTCCAAATGCATTGTTGGTAATTTACAATGTACTTGCAACGACTTATGTAAGTGCAGTTTTAGATTTTATTGAGATAATGGTTATTGTTGCGGCAATCGTAAAATTCTATTATGAAAGAAGAAAAAACAAAGAGGCGTAGGCAGACTTGTTTTTTTGAGGAACTTTAATCTTTTTAGGGTTAAAGTTTTTTTGATTGTTTAATTTTCTAAGTTGACAAAAAATTGAAGATAATCTCAAAAATGTTTGGCAAAAAAGCAAAGTTTGTTGTATCCTATAAATAATAGGAGGGAAAAATTATGGATTTAGTAGTTATGGCGGCTGGAATGGGAAGCCGTTTTGGGGGGTTAAAACAAATTGAGCCTATTGATGATGACAAAAACTTTATCATTGACTATTCAGTTTATGACGCAGTTAAAGTTGGTTTTGACAGAGTGATTTTTATCATCAAAGAAGAAAATTTAGAAGATTTCAAATCTACCATTGGGAATAGACTTGCAAAGATTGTAAAAGTGGAATATGCTTTTCAAAAACTTGAGAATGTTCCAAAAGGAGTGGAAATTCCAAAAGACAGAGTTAAACCTTGGGGAACGGCTCACGCAATTTTTTCTGTTAAAGACATTGTGTCAGACAAATTTGCAATTATAAATGCAGATGACTTTTATGGTTATCAATCGTTTAAGATTGTTTATGATTTTCTTAAAAACAACAAAGATAACGAGTTTGTAAGTGCTGGTTATTTGGTAAAAAACACAATGAGTGACAAAGGTTCTGTAAAGAGAGGAATTTTTGATGTTGAAAATGGAAATGTGAAAAAGCTCACTGAAAGTGTAATTGAGTCAAGAAGTGGCAAAATTTATGCGACTCCATTAAATCAAGAAAATTGGAAAGAGATTTCTCCAGAAACTTTGGTTTCAATGAATATGTTTGGTTTTACGAAAAAATTAATGAAAAGGCTTGAAAAAGATATTGTGGAATTTTTTGCAAAGCCAACTTATGTTAAAGACGAATTTTTGATTCCTATGGTTGTCAATGATATGATGTGCGAGGGAGAAATTAATTTAAAAGTCATTCAAACTCCAGAAAAATGGTATGGAATTACTTACAAAGAAGATTTGCAAGAATTTAAAGAAGCAGTTTGCAAAATGATTGAAGATGGAGTTTATCCAAAACATTTATACAAATAGGCGGTGCTTTTTGAAAGAAACAGAGATAACAGTTGAATTGTTAGATGATTTGCAAGAAACGAAAAAGAAATTGGAAGGCAAAAATTTTTCTGTTCTGGGAAAATGTTTGATGCAAGATGTCTATTTTTCAAAGTTTACATTGGAAGATTTGAAGAAAATGGATTATAAAGAGTTGATTGGAAATTCTTTTTTGGTTCGGAATTTGATTGGAGATATGGTTGCAAGTCAGATTATTTACAAAGAAAAAGTTTTTGATAGTAAAGGAAATGTTGTTGCGGAAGAAAAAATTGTTTCCAACATTGACAGTTTTGAAGATGCGGTAAAGGTCTTTGAGTTGGCGGGCTTGACTTGTTGGTGTAAAATCAAGCAAGAAATGACAATCTTTAAGAAAGAAAATATTCAATTCGTAATTCAAGAAGTTGAAGATTTGGGTGCTTATATAGAATTTGAAGAATATGATGAGATTAAAAAACTTTCTCCGCAACAAAAGATAATGTCTATGTTGAACACATTAAAAAGATTGGGACTAAAGATTGGAAATGATTTTTCGTGCAAAAAAGTTTATTTAAAATTTAAAGGTAAAAAGTAAAATTTGGAAGTTAAAAAAGAATTTTAGATTGTTTGATTTTTATGGAAAAATTATTTTTATAAAATTAAAAAAATAAAAAATTGCATTTTTTTTGCAATTTTTTTTTAATTTAAATCATATTTTTTTATATTTTAAATATTTTAATTTGTTTTTTATCTTATTTTAATGTTTTTTTAATTAACAATTTTTTCTGCTTTCTTCATAAGCTTTTCTAACTGCTTTTGCAAATTGGTCTGCGCAAGAAGTGTTTCGCCAACCGCAGGTGTTTCCTGAAAGTTTTTCTTCGATTTCTTCAACTCTCATTCCTTCAACGAGTTTTGAAATTGCTTTCAAGTTTCCGTTGCAACCGCCAACAAAAGAAACATTTGAAATTATGTTGCCATTTATTTCAAATTTAATTTCACTGCTACATACACCTTGTGTTTTATATTTATATTCCATTTTTAACTCCTTACAGATTAGATTTATGTTTAAAGAATAGCAAAGTTTGAATAATTTGTCAACAAAATGAAAAAATGCGGGAGTTATGACAAAATAAGGGTTGCTTTATTTTGTTGATTGTTTTATACTAAAAAGAGGAGAAGAAGAAATGCGAAAGAAAGAATTGGTAAAATATAAATATGTTGTTTTTACTCAAAAAGATGGAAAAATGATAAAAAGATATTATTACAATGTAAAAGATGCAAATGGAAGGCTTTGTAAAAAGTTTTTTTATGCAAAAAGGGTTGGTTTTTTTGAAAAAATCAAGCTAAAAAAAGAAATTGCAACAAAGAAATTTTCAAATCTTCCAAAAAACAAGCAAGTTTGTTTAAAAATGATTGCAGCAACCTCTGCATTGCTCGTCGCTTCTTCTATTGCGCTGGGATTTATGCTTGCTAACGAAAACAAGGAGAAAAAACCGCAAAATTTTGACAGAAATGAAAGTGGTTATGTTCAAAGAGAAGAAGCAGAAGAAAAAAAAGAAATAGAACTTAAAGTTCCTGTTCCAAAAACTTATGAGCAGAATGGAAACACATTTCTATCTCTTGATAGTGCTCTTGAAATTTCTCATTATAACTATGAGCAACTGAAAAAAGAACTTGCACAGTATAACAAGACTGCAAGCGAAAAAAATAAATATAATTTCAATCCTTCAATGTTTGACAGTTCAATTTTTGTTGGGGTTCAAGTCAGGGAAAGTTCGTTGATTTTGAATGACGCAGATGATAAAAGTTACAAAGGAGGGTTCAAGATTGGCGCAGATGCATTGAAAGAGGCAAACGAGGTTTCAATTGCTTTGACAGGACAACCTGTCGCACTTTCAGAAGAAGACTTGAATGACCCAATCAAGAGCAGTAAGGCTTGTATGTATTGCTATGTAAAGAATTATGAATATCTTCATGATGAAATCAACAATAAGGATTTGAATGTTAAAGTTACAGATGAGATGGTGATTGATGAATATTTGTTTGGCTGTGGAAATCTTTTCAAAGAACTTAATGGAAATGGTTATGTTCAAAAAACATATTCAAAAATCATTCTTGACTATGCGGAAATTTTAAGACCTTATAACGAAACAATTTTAAAAGGTAATGCTTCTGAAGAAGAATTAGCACAGCAACGCAGAGCAACTTATAACAAACTTTATAAAGTTCCAGAAAAATATGCGGAAAAAGAAAAATAAAAGCGGAGAAAAAAGTGAAATATTTTACAAGCGATTTACATTTTGGTGTTGAGGAAAATTTATTTAATGACAGAAGGCCATTTAAAAACGCAAAACAATTTGACAAATATATTTTAAAAACTTGGAACAAGACAGCAAAAGCATCTGACACAATTTATGTTTTGGGAGATTTTGCAGACTGTGATGGTGCGGGGTATAATTCTTACGAAAAAACATTGCCTTATGTAAAAAAGGTTAAGGCAAAAGTTGTTTTAATTGTTGGGAATAATGAAGAAAGAATTATAAAGCATTTTTTTAATGGCGATTTTGAAAGGTTTAAGATGTTTTGTCTTGATTTGGGGTTTATGGAAGTTCACCAAAACTTGATTCTCAATTTAAGGGGAGAGGATTTTTTTCTTGTTCACGAGCCAATAAACTATAAAAAAGATATGATAAATTTGTTTGGACATAATCACGCAACGAGTGGAATATATTTGCCTTGTGGGTTGAATTTGGGTTGCGACAACAATCATTTCAGACTTTATTCTGAGGACGACATTTTTAATCTTCTTGGAGATAAAAAAAGGTTGTGGGACAATGACCCAAATCTGCATATTAAATTTAATTAAAAAAACAAGAAAAACAAAAAATGGGTAAAAAATTACCCATTTTTTTATTTAAATTTAATTTTTTTAGTATTTTGGAAGATTTATTTATTAATTTTTTCATTTGGCGCGGTTGACATCTGATAAGTTTCTTTATTGTAACTGTAGAAATTTATGATGGTTTCATCATAAGCTCTCTGTGCAAGTTCGTTCATTATTTTGCAATTTTCTTTTTGAGAAAGTTTTTCATCTGGATAAATTGGTTTGCAGATTTGAACAGTTACGCTTTTATGTTTTTTAAACATTGTTTTTCTAAAGCAAATGACAATTGGAATGATTGGAACATTGTTTGTGCTTGCATAATAGAACGCACCTTTTTTGAGAGGTCTTGATTGTTCATAGCGAAGCCATAGCGCTTGCTCTGGATAAAAGTGAACAAAACCGCCTTTATTCAAAATTGATTTTATATATTCCGAAAATTTTTTGCTTTCACTGAAGGTGGTTGTCAGAGGAATAAATCCCCCCGCCTTTAATGTCGCGCCAAAAAATCCTTTTTTGAAGTTGTGAGGAGCTCCTGTGATGTAAAGTTTTTTTCTTTTTAGCGCTTGAATGTTCCACAAGCAGTCTATATAGTGCACATGATTGCTGATAGTTATTCCAGATTTTATGCCTTTAAGGTTTTTTCTTCCTTTAATTCTTATGTTAAAACCTACATAGTTGATAAGAGGTGCAAAAAACTTTAGAAGATTTTTTACAATAAATCTGTAAGCGCCTGAAAAAACCCCTCTTTTTTTGATTTTGTCGTAACTGACAACTTTTTTTGCGTTTTTCAGGTTCATTGGTGTTGTGTAAGTGTCGAACTTTTCTTTGCTTGCAAGTTCATAAAGCAGATTTTGATAATCGTTTTTAGTGGCGAAGATTTCTGTTCTTTGTGCTTCTTCATATATAAGTTCAGCCATTTCTTTGCCACCATTTTGAAATTTGTCGATTTTCTTTGTATTGTCTGCATAAATGTCAAGTTCGGTTCGGTTGTCAATCCATTCTTCAAGTTGGTGTCTGATTTTTTTAGGACTATAGATTGCTTTTCCCATTCCAAGATTGTCAACAAAAAGTTTTGTTGTTTCCTTTTCAATAGGGTGTGCATAATAGTCAACAACAATTGGAGTGTTCATAAAAACAGAATCCAAAATTGCATTAGGACCTGCTTTTGTAACAAAAACATCAGAGGCTTTGTAATATTCATAAATATTCCTTGTGAAAGGCAAGACGACTAATGTGATGTTTTTTGGCAATTTGTTTTTGCTTTCACCATTTGCAAGTTTGGTGTAATGTTTGAAAAGTTTTTCGTTTTTGCCAGCTAGCATAATGATTGTAATAGGTTTTGTTGTTTTTAAAAGTTCATCGCACACCTTTTTGCTTTTTGCACAAGCATAAGCACCATCTGCAACGATTGCACAAAATTTGTTTTGAGGAATTCCTAACTTTTCTCTTGCCTCCTCTTTTGAAAGGTTGCAGTTGACGATTTCATCTCTAGCGGTATAAAAAACTTGTCTTACCATCGCAGGGTTGAATTTTCGTTTGCCGATTGCTTCATAATAGGCATTTTCATTGTTTACGACAAACAGGTGTTCACGGTTGTCCCACCATATATGAATGTTGTTGTCTGGATTGTATGTGATAACTTTGCAATCTTTATTGATTTTTTTCTTATATTCTAGTGCACAAAAAGTCATATAGTAGTGCGTGCTGACAATTATGTCTGGATTGCGTTTTTTAAAGGCTTCCAAAGTGTGATTAACTGCTTTTCTGAAAATGGTTCTGTGGAGCAGACGCATTGTTTTGACTCCGCCAATTAATTTCATAAGAAAGAAAACAAAATTTCCATAGCCTTTGATTTTGTTTGTGCTTTTTGTCTGTTTTATGATAAATTTTTCAAATTTTTCTAAAGATTTATCTTTGTCCTCTTGCATTATATAAGAATTTATAATTTCAAATTCATCTCCATAAAGAGATTGCAAATTGTCTGAAATGGAAGTGATTGAAGTTATGTGTCCCATTCCAGATTCCATAAAAGTCATTAGCACTCTTTTTTTCATAAATACCTCGCATTGATTATAACATAAAAACAACTTGCGACTGCAACTAAAATGAGTAAGTTTTGCAAAAATTATTTAAAATTTTTAAAATAATTTTTCAAGGCAAAGGATTTTTTAATTTGTAAAAACCTCTTGAAAAAGGAGATTTTATGTGTTATACTGATAAAAATTTTAAGGAGAAAAATCATTATGACTAGTGCAAAAATAAAGGCAAAGGCGATTAAAGACTTTTTGAGTGTAGGTTCTGAAAATTTTAAATATTTTCAAACCGCATTAGCAAAAAAATGCGGAATGACCGAGAGTGTTTACGAGGCGGTGGTTGAATTTGAAGTGAGTCCAAAAGAACTTTATGAATCAATTACCTTAGAATTGGCAAAACAATATATAGAAATTTGCAGATTGTTAAAAAATTACAGTGTTATGAGAACTATGCAAAACAGTGCAAAACAACAGTATTACAGAAGAATTAATATGTCTCGCCATTTGGGGTATATGGACTATGCTCTTGATGTTCTTCAAAATGGAAAAGACGACCAAATTTTTAACGAAAAACTCAAAGAATATAATGACTATATTGAAAGCCATATTGAGAGAGAAGGATTTCATAAAACTTTCAGAACAATTTCCAAACAAGAATTAAAAGAAGAAAGCAAAAAAGCTCATTCATTGACAATTGAGAAAATGAAAGAAAGAAATATAAACAAATATAATGAGATTGGACATTTTTTCTTTAAACAATGCACGGGAAAAGTTCATCCTTTTTCAGAAGAAAGTAATATTGAAAAATAGTTGTAAAAATAGTTGTAAAAATAGTTGTAAAAATAGTTGTAAAAATAAATGTGTTTTATGCTATAATAAGCAAAGAAACAAATGAGGTGAAAAAATGGGAAAACTTAAAAAATTTTGGGCTGATTTTAAAAAGTTCATAAGTCGAGGCAATGTTGTCGATATGGCAATTGGTGTTATCGTGGCTAGTGCATTTACTGCAATTGTAAAAGCGCTTACCGACAAAATCATTATGCCTTGCATTAATTTCCTTCTCTCTCTTGGTGGAGCAGGACTTGATTCGGCTTACACTTTCTTGTCTAAAGTGTATCAATATGACAGTGCGGGGAACATTTTGCTTGATGATGCGGGAAATCAACTTATTGACCTTACAAAGAGTATTTACATAAATTGGGGTGCATTTATATCTGCAATTTTGGAATTCTTCCTTATTGCTTTCGTGTTGTTTGTTGTTTTGAAGATTTTTATGAACGCCAGAGGCCTTTGGAACAAAACAATCAAAGAACAACCAACAAGAGCAGAAAGAAAAATCCTCAAGAAAGAGGGCGTCAATATGAGAGACTATAAAGCGGTTGTTAAAGCAACTGCAGAACTTCGTGAAAGAAACAAACCAGCACCTGTTCCTCCAAAACCTACAGAACAAGAACTTTTGACTTCAATTTTGGAAGAACTTAAAAAACAAAATTCGCAGTCAGAGCAGACTGAAGATGTTTCGCAAACAGAAGAGAAGACAGACGAACAAGTTGTTTCACAATAGAAAAATTGCAATGTTTTCTGCTTGAAACAATAAAAAAGTAAAAAAATTTTAAATATTTTTGTAAAAGAAGGGTTTTTGTTTGACAGTCCTTCTTTTTTTTGTTATTATGGTTATAACATTACAAAAGGAGGAAGTTATGAAAAGAGAAAAACTTTTTGCTTCATCAATTGTTTCAGCAACTGCAAGTTTTATGTCACTCACTCTTTCAATTTTCTTTGCGTTCTTGGGAATTCAATTTCTTCAAGGTGGCGGGATGATTTATGCAATTGGTTGCATCGGCGTATTGCTTTTTGCAATTATTGCAATGATTATGAACATTGTTCTTGCAAATAAAACTAAAGAAGCAAAAGCTGGTTACAGCAAGAAAGGTCTCACAATTGCTACAATTGTGTTTGAAGTGTTGACACTTGCTTGTGCAGTGCTTGGACCAATTTTGATTTTGGCTGGCGACATTTTTTCTTCTGGTTTTGAAGCTCTTTTAAGTGCTGAAGGCTGTGGAATGTTGCTCCCATATTTCTTGCTTGCAATTGCATTGATTGCTTCAATCATTCTCAAAATCGTTGCACTTTGCGGAAAGAAATCTGCTCCAGTTGCTCACGAAGAAAGAACAGAAGAACAAGCTTCAGTTTAATTGAGAAAGAACAAAAAACGGAAATGAAATTTTCCGTTTTTTTTTATTGCAAATTTTCTTCTTATCTTCAATTGTCATTTTTGTCTGGAAGGTCAATTGTAGTATGCTTTATAAATCTTTTACACCGTTAAGACAGTTCTTTGTCTTGTTTGAAAAAGTTTTTTTCGCAATCTTTCAAGAAAGAGTCGTAGTCAACGACAATTTTTGGGTCTAGGTTAAGTTCACTTTTGCCAATCCACCCTCTAACTCTTTCCAAATTTTCTGGTGTTGTGATAATGTTTTTTAGCCTTTTTGAGTCGGTGATTAAGTTTACATTTTCAATCGTTTTGTGTTGTTTTGCGGAGTTGAATTCACTTTCGTTTTTTGGTTCTAGCACGAAAATGCAACCAGCAGGATAGTTGAAATTTGCAAGGTCTGCAAATTCTTTAACGGTCCACCACAAGTCGGCGACAGTGGTAACACTTATTGTTCCACTCATATTCAATATATCTTCGCCAGCACCTTTTCTGTCAATTTCCGCAGAAATGTTTCCGGACCGCAAAATTTCTTGTGCGTTCCAGATTGGTGTGCCGTGAAAACAAAGATGTTTTTCTTTTGGCAGCAACTTTTCCATTTTTTCTGCAAAAGTTGCCTTTTGAATTCTACGATAGCGCATATCTTCTGGCAATGCAGGGCGTCTGAATTGGTTTGTAGGGTCTTTTTTAATTCTAAACTGACTCATATTAACTCCTAATACAACTATAGCATTTTTTGTTCTCGTTGACAAGAGGAAGTTTGAAAAAAGTTGACTTATTTTGTTTTGTTTGTATAATAGATTGTGAGAGGTGTTTATGGAAAAATTTTTTAAGTGGACAGCGTGGCCAATGACTCAGCCTCAATCGTATGGGGTGTTTCATTTAACTTTTACATTTGTCGGACTTGCGGTTGTAATTTTGCTTGCATTTTTGTTGAGAAAATTGTCTAACAAACAAAACAGGATTCTTTTGCTTTGCATTGGATTGTTTTTGTTGGTAATGGAAATTTATAAACAGTTGTTCTATTTTTATGTCTATGGAGGTGGGCAAGATTGGACTTGGTGGATTTTTCCATTTCAATTGTGTTCAGTTCCAATGTATCTCTGCATTTTTTGTGGATTTTGTAAGAGTGAGAGAATAAATTCTGTCTTATATGATTTTATGTTTGCATTCAACTTTATTGGAGGGGTAATTACCTTTACAGAGCCTTCAGGAATTAATCACCCATATTGGACTTTAACTTTACATGCCTATATTTGGCATATGTTATTGATTTTCCTTGGTGTTTATTTGTTTTGGTCCAAGAGGGCCTGTGTTTCGTGGAAAGGATATTTAAAAAGCTTATCTGTCCTTGGAGTTTGTGTGTTGATTGCCCAAATCATTAATGTCAGTCTTCAAGGTATAGATGGAACGACTATGTTTTTTATCTCGCCTTATGCACCAAATAATCTTCCATTTTTCTCAGGAATTTATGCTAATTATGGATGGATAGTTAATATGATTTTATTTGTGCTTGCATTGGTGTTGGCTGGAGGAATTTGCTATTATTTATTCTATTTGTTTAGGATTTTGCACGAAAAACAAAAACAGAAAAAACAAACAAGTTAAATAAATTAAAAACAAAAAACCTAACGATTTGCTGTTAGGTTTTTTTGTTTACACAAACAAGCAGTTGTTGGGTGTAAGTTTTGTTAAAAAATTTAAAATATTTAAAATTTTTTTAACTAAATGCTTCCAAAATTTGTATGGTTATATTATAATAATAAAAGTTAATAATGATGAAAAATTAAAGTTTTTTTGTAGAATGTTAAAAGTGAGAACAAGATGGACGCTAAAAAAATTAGAAAAATAAAAATATTTGCAGGAATTGGATTGTTGATTGTTTTGGCAGGACTTCTTGTTTTTCTTTTTGCTGGAAAAAATTTTGATGTATTAAAAGAAATTTTCAACACAGGAGCAACAAAAGAGGAGATTCAGTTTGCAATCGGAAAGTTGGGGTGGAGAGCATATTTTGTTGTGTTCATAATTTCTGCATTCCAAGTGGTGCTTACATTTGTTCCTGCCGAGCCATTGCATGTGATAGCTGGGGTGAGTTTTGGTCTTTGGAAAGGCGGACTTATTTGTCTTGCGGGGATTATGTTTGGAAACACAATTATCTACATTCTCTACAAAATTTTTGGTTCAAAACTTACAGACTTTTTTGCTTCAAACATTGAGTTAGATTTAAGAAGTGCAAAAAATTCGACAAAGATAGCATTTATTGTGATTTTGCTCTATTGCTTGCCCGCAATTCCTTATGGTCTTATTTGCTTCTTTGCTGCAACAATGGGAATGAAGTATCCAAAATATATTCTCATTACGGGCATTGGTTCAATTCCTTCTCTCATTTTAGATGTTGGCCTTGGACACATAACAATGGCAACAAGTTGGATTGTTTCAATTTCTGTTTTTGTTGTTATTATCATTCTTCTCATTGTTATGTTCAGGTATAAGAAACAAATTTTCAACAAAGTCAATCAATACATTCACAAAAGTCAAGAAAAAGAAAAATATAGGGTAGGGCAATATAATGCAGTTGTTTATCACTTGGCAACAACTTTTGCTTATGGTTACCTTAAAACAAAAGTAAAGATGAAGAAAAAGAAAAATGTGAAAAAACTCGACAAGCCTTGCATTGTTTTGTGTAATCACGGTTCGTTTTATGATTTTTTGTTTGCTGGAAAATTGATAAAAAACACGCAACCACATTTTATAGTTGCACGAATGTATTTTCATCATAAAAAATTGGCTTGGATTGCCAGCAGAACTGGGGCATTTCCAAAAAGTATGTTTACAACTGACATCGAGAACTCAAAGAATTGTTTAAAGGTAATCTCAGGAAAAGGTGTTTTGGCTATGATGCCAGAAGCAAGATTGTCAACGGTTGGAAAATTTGAGGGGATTCAAGAAACGACCTACAAATTTATTCAAAAGATGAATGTGCCAGTTTACACGATAAAATCCAGTGGCTCATATTTGGCGAAACCAAAATGGGGAGATAAAATTAGACGAGGCGCTTTAATTGAAACCGAACTTAACTTGTTGTTAGACGATGGACAAGCAAAAAATATGACTTGTCAAGAGATTAAGGACAAGGTCGAAAATGCCTTGAGATATGACGAATGGCAATGGTTGGAAGAACACCCAGAAATCAAATATAAGCATAAAACTTTGGCGGAAGGGGTTGAAAATGTTTTATGTATTTGTCCGAAATGTTTAAAAAGATATTGTC
Source organism: Clostridia bacterium (assembly GCA_017938505.1). Lineage (GTDB taxonomy): Bacteria > Bacillota > Clostridia > Christensenellales > UBA1242 > Caccovivens. The sequence continues at coordinate 21,240 of JAGBBH010000064.1, forward strand.
TTACAACAAAAGGTAAAACAATAACTTGTCAATGTTGTGGGTTAAATGTTGAAATGGACAATAGATATGGTTTGTCTGGTGTGGAATTTAAAAACATTGCAGAGTGGTATGAATGGCAAACGCAACAATTTAGAAAAGAAATTGAAACTAAAAATGATTTCTGTTTGAAAGCAAAAGTAGAACTGAGGCATTTGTCAAAAGATGGAAAGTCTTGCACACGCTATGGAGGAAAGGGGACTTGCATCTTGACAAAAGAGGGGTTGAAATATTCCGGCACTGATGATGGACTTATAGTCGAAAAAATGTTTGAAATGAAAAACATTTACCGCATACTTTTTGGTGCGGGAGAAGACTTTGAAATTTATGATGGAAACGAGATATATTATTTTGTTCCTGAGAACAAGAGAAGTTGTGTCGCTTGGTATATCGTAAGTGGCCTGTTGAAAGAACAAGAAGAAAAATTAATAGATGGGGAAAACAATGGAAAATAATAATGAAAAAGCAAAAAACAAATCATTTTCATCAATAAGTGTCAAATCGTTTTTGTCCGTAACAATAATTCTGATTGTTATGATTGCGATTTGTGGAATCTTGTCTCTTGTCATACCACAAGGCCAATTTGCAAGAGATGAGAATGGGGACATAATTCCAGGTTCGTTTGTTGGTGGAGATGTTAAAGGAATTGCATTTTGGAGAATTATAACTGCACCATTTAGAGTGTTTTTTGTTGATGGTGGAATAACAATTTTGATGATTTCCATTTTCTTGTTGGTTATGAGTGGCGTGTTTAATCTTTTAGACAAAACAAATGGCATAAAAGTTATTATGCGAAAACTTATGACCAAGTTTGGAACAAAGAAGAAGATTGTTGTTTGTGTTGGCATTTTGTTTTTTATGTTGTTTGGAAGTTTGTTTGGTCTTTTTGAAGAACTTGTAACTTTGCTTCCATTTGTAACAATGTTGATGCTCTCTCTTGGATTTGACACAATGACTGGTCTTGGAGTGTGTATGTTGTCTGCGTGCTTTGGCTTTTCTGCAGCAATTACAAATCCGTTTTCAATTGGCATTGCATCAAATTTGGCGGGAATTAGCACTCTCAGTGGTGCTTGGCTTAGAATTGTTTTCTTTGTTTTGGTCTATGTTGTTGTTTGTGCTTTCATTTTGCTTTACATAAGAAAGATTCAGAAAAAACCAGAAAAATCCTATTCTTTTGAAGTGGACAAAGAAAAGAAGGAAAGTTTAAATTTTGCCAATGAAGAAATAACAGAAAATGACAACAAAATTTTCAAAACATATCTTATTTTCTTTATCATTCAGTTTGTTGTTTTGGTTTTGGTTGCGTCAATCAGGGCAATTTCATCATTTGCGATTCCAATTTTGTCCGTAACATTTTTGGTAGGTGGAATTGTTTGTGGTTTGATTGTTGAAAAAGACAAGAAAAGGGTTTTTGCATTGCTTGGCAAGGGTGTTTTATCAATGTTGCCCGCAGTGCTTTTAATCGCCCTTGCATCATCAGTAAATTTAGTTATGCAAGAAAGCGGAATTTTGGATACAATTATGAACAGCATTATCACAATGTTGCAAGGAAAAAGCATTTATGTGTGTGCAATTTTTGTCTATATATTCATTTTGTTCTTGCAAGTTTTCATAGGTTCTGCATCTGCAAAAATATTTTTAGTAATGCCGATTTTGTTGCCAATTTGCAGTGCGGTTGGGCTTTCACCTAATTGCTTAATTTTGATTTATTGTATGGCAGACGGTTTTTCAGATATGATTTTGCCAACAAATCCAGTTTTGCTTATTGGACTTTCAATGTCAAATGTTTCCTATTGGAAATGGTTGAAATACACTTGGAAAATTCAGTTAGCAATTCTTGCACTATCTCTTGCAGTTGTCTTTTTTGGAATTGCAATAGGGTTTTGATGGATTGTTGTAAAGAGTAGATAAAAAAAGATTATGATAAAATTTTTTAAAAGAGGATTGGTATGAAACTTTGGACTATGTGGCATGTTTATACACTTTTGCCAACTCTTGCAATTTTTGCAATTTTGGCGGTTTTGATTGGAAGATGGCTTAAAAATAAAGATGAAAAAATCAGAATGATTCCAATTCAAGTTATTTCAGTTGTTCTTGTTGTTCTTGAGGTGGCGAAACAAATTTATGGGGTTTGCATTGGATATGATCTTTATTGGATTCCACTGCATTATTGTAGTTTGTTTGTCTATCTTCTTCCTATTTTTGCTTTTTATAGAGGCAAAGGAAAAGAAAGAATGAGAAGTGTTGCCGTGGTTTGTTGTGCAGCATTGATGCTCTTCCTTCTGGTTTACCCAGAACTTATTTATGGTGAATGGAATATAATTAATTTCGGAAAAGACTTTTTATCAGCACATACGGTTATTTTTCACAATTTGGTTCCTTTTGCATTTTTTCTCATATTGGCACTCAAACTTTATACACCTCAAACAAAGAAAGATGTTGTTGCAAGCACAATTTTCTTTGTAGGATACAGTGTTATTGCTGGAACAATGGCAAATGTCTTGAAAACAAATTATAACAACTTTTACGATTGTAGCATTGGACCAATTGGCATAGTGCAAGACCAAATAGTAGCTTCGATTGGTTGGTGGGGACAACTTATTTATGTGATAGGTGCAGGAATTGCCACGATTGTGTTTAGTTTGATTTCATATTTCTTATTCAGAGGGATATGTGCACTCTATTATCTTATAAAGAAAAAGATGGGCAAAGGTGCTGATACAGTGCCGAACTCGGAAAGTGTAAAAGAATAAAACAAATCAATAAAAAGATTGCGAGAAAAATGAGCAATCTTTTTTATTTAAGACAATGTTTTTCAAAAGAAAAAAACCTAAACCAGTGGTCCGGTTTAGGTTTTGATTGGTGGAGATAATCGGATTCGAACCGATGACCCCCTGCTTGCAAGGCAGGTGCTCTAGCCAACTGAGCCATACCCCCATATTGCCTTAAAAGTTTATCACATTTTAAGGCACTTGTCAACAAAATTTTAAAAGTTTTTTCAAAAAACTCAATTTTTATATTAAAGAGCAACAAAAATCTTTGTTTTTCTCTTAAAAGAAAAGCCTTGAAAATTAACCTTGAAACTCTGTAACATGAACATTGTGGATTTTTCTTTGTTCTTCGATATAGTTTGAGAACATTTCCCTAACTTTGAATGGGTCCTTAACATTTCTCAATGTAAATTGAGGACTTCTTTCGTCGTTGCTATACAATGTTACTGTTCCCGTGTTGAAGATTTTTCCCATAAATGATTGGTGCAATGAGATGTCGTAAATTCTGTAGAGGTTAACTTCTTCAACGATAGAAGATGCGAAACCAATGTCAGAGAAGATTTTGAACCAAGCTCCTGGTTTTTTTACAAGCCTATATCTGGTGAAAGACAAAGGCATTCCCATAACTCTTTTTCTGTCTTTCCAAACAAGTTGTGCACCAGTTCCATACTTTCTTTCAATATTCATAACAAAAAACTCCTTTATAAGGCAATTTTACAACATAGAAGAAAAAAAGTAAACAATTTTTTTACATTTCACAAAAATTTTGTTCAAAAAATTGCAGATTTATGCCCTAATTAAAGAAAAAAGAGGGATTCTTGTTGGAAGATTCCCTCTTTAAGTGTGAAAAAGGCAAAGTGTTGCTATAGAAAACGCTTATTTGCAACCGCAACCACAGCCACAATTGCTTAAAAGAATGAGGATTAAGAGCAAATTGCAGTCGATGCAAAGTTCTCCGCCTTTTATACCATTTCCACAGCCACAGTTTTGCAAGAGCAAGAGCAAGAAGATAAGTGAACAGCAGTCGTTTCCACCGCCACAACAATCTCTGCTATCTCCACAATGAGAGCCTCCGAAAAAGTTCATTTGTGCCTCCTAAATTTCTTATGTAACGACTTTTCTTGTGATAAGGTTTGATTTTCCTTTCACATTAACAATCTATTATGAGGGGGTAAAAAATGTTAAAAAAAATGTTTTTGGGACAAAATTTTCAAATTAAATCGACAAAAGGATAAAAAGAGGTGGTAAAAAGTTGCGAAAATCTCTTGTAAAAACTTGCTTGTTTGTTGTAAAATAGAGCAGGAGGCGAGAATTATGAAGAAATTTTTAAGCGTTATGGCTTGTATGGTTATGATTTTAGTTAGTGCGGTTGCTCTTACTGCTTGTGGTGCACCTCAAATAAATTCATATATAACTCCATCAACAGGAGCAAACCTTGCAGGGAGTGAAGTGGAGTATAAAAACAGCAGAGATTTTACGCTTCAATATAAAGGCAAAAACCATTATGTTGCAAAGGGAACGGCAAACACAATGACAGAAGAACAGGCTGCCGAGATGTCAACTTCAGCAGGAGCAAAGTTTGTTGTTTTGAATGTTAATATGGGGATTAATGCAGATGCAACTGTTGGCTGGCGTAACGAAGAAACAAAAAATGTCGAATTTGAAGCAGCAGAAATTGATGGTCAATTGATTAAGAGTGTTTATTCAGAAAACGAAACGAAAAATTTTATTTTGGTTTTGAGTGATGGAACAACTATGAATCACGAAACTCTCAAGATTTGGAGAATTGAAGTTAGAAAAGCCGACAGCGAGGAAGTGGCTGTTTACACAATTGATTTTTCAGAGTTTTACTCAGAAGAATAATCTTATTGGGAAGCAAATATGCTTCCTTTTTTTATTTTGACCTGAAAAATTTGAAATTTATTTGCTTTAAGGTTGCTCAAATCGTTGTGGTTCGTTGACTTTTGCTTATTTTTTTGTTAATATTTATTATATTAAAATAAACGAAGGGGCATTATGGAACAAAACATCATTACATTCACAGGCAATAATGAAAAACTTTTTTCCAAAATTGTTTTGAAAAATCCAAACTCAAAACAAAAACTTATTGTTCCAGAAACTCACAATGTCATCATTGTCAAAGATGGGCAGATGATGCAAACCCTGTCTTCTGGCAAATATACTTTGGGAAAGTTTCTTGATTTTAAAACTGAAGAAAGCCTATCTGTGGAAATCTTGTTTATGTCAAAAACTGCAAAACTTAAACTTTTGTGGGGGACTGCAAACAAATTCTTGATGTTTGATATCGCAAACGGAGAAAACTATTTGCTCGGAATGAGTGGAGATTTTGAAGTGCAAGTTGGCGACCCAAGAAAGTTCTATCTTTATGTTGTTGGAATGGCTAACGACTTGACTTCTGATATGTTGCAAGAAAGACTTATGTCAAATGTTGTGTCAGTGGTTGAAATGGCTGTGATTGATTATGTCAAACAGAACAATGTTTCAAGCAAACAAATTGTTCTTCACAAACCAAAACTGTCAAAACAAGCGTTGAAATTGGTTGGCGAAAAACTCTCCAAAGAATATGGAATTACGGTTTTTTCTTTCAATATTGCAAACATTATCATTGACAGCAAAGAGTCGAAGGTTAAAGTTGAAGAAAATGAAGTTGAAAAGGTTTTGTGCAAGTTTTGTAGGGCTGAACTTCTTGCTGATGCAAAGTTCTGCGTCAAGTGTGGCAAAAGTCAATCAAGCAAAAAAAACTGTGCCCAATGTAACAAAGAAAATGTTTCAGATGCAAGATTTTGTGCATATTGTGGAAAGCCTTTAGGTGAGGAGGAATAGATGCTTGCAGTTTATATTATCATAATGGTTTTGATAGTTGGTTTTGCGATTTATTTTGTTGTAAAAGAGCATTTGTCTGCAAAAGGTGAAAAAGAAAAAGAAAAAAATCTTGGCAGAGCTGTTTTGCAAAACAAAAAATTTATCGAATCAATGGTTGCAAATGTTGAAAGCGTAATTGTTTATGCAGATGGCAATGACCAACTTTGCCACAGGCTTGTTGAGGCGAAAGAAGAAATTAAATTTTTCAATCCTACCTCAGCAAAAAATGTTGCGATTGTTGACCAAAAGTTGGCAAACAGAATTGATGACTTAAAAATTCTTACAGCAAAAGACAACACTCAAGAAACCTGTTTCAGGGTTTTGGAAGAAATTGAGGCATACATAATTCAACGAAAGAAGGAGCAGGCGGTATGAAAAGAACATTAAGACTTTCACCTTCTTGCAGTGAAGAGATAGAAAGCAGTTTGCTCAAAGAATTGATGCTTGGTTATTACAACTTGGAAGACCAAATGTTTGACCAAGCGATGATGAATTTTAAGGTTGTTATAAAATTTGACAGTCAGTGTGCAGATGCTTATTGGGGACTTATGCTTGCAAAATGTCAGATCGCAAGTGAAGAAAGTTTGTTTACTCAAGCGCAAAGTTATAAACACATTGTTCAACTTCCAGAGTTTGAAAATGCACTCAAATTTGCGCAAGGAAATCAAAGGAAACAATATGAAGGTTTGATTGCACCAATAAGAAAATTAATCGCAAAAGAAGACAACTAAAGGAGAATGTTATGTGGTGGCCATTTAGAAAAAATAAGTTTAAAAATTTAAAAAGAGAGGACCTTGTAAATTCAATTTGCGAACTTGAAAGACAAGAGAGAACTGCGGAAGCGGAAGTTTTTCAAAAGATAAAAGAAATTGATTCGCTTATGGAAAAGGGCAAAAAAGAGAGAAACAAGGACTTGCAACTTTTCTATGCGAAAAAAATTGCTCATTTAAATGAAGAAAAAGAAACTTGTATGCAAAGAGGAATGTATTTGCTTTACAACATAAGGTTGATGAACAAACTTAAAGAAGCGTTTGACAGCAACACATTCTTTAAAACACAAACAAAGGTTCCGCTTTCAGAACTTTTGCAAGACCAAAAGAGGTTGGCAAAGTTTTTGAATCAAGCTTTGGAAACTAGAATTGCAAGCGAAGATGTTTTGACAAGTGCTGACGAACTTTTCGAGGAGGTTCAATCTGCTTATGATGTAAGTCAACCAATTTATGGAATTGGCAAAAACGAAGAGGACCTTTTGACAATGTTTGAACAGGAAAATCAACTTAATGACGAACAAGAACTTCTTGAAGATACAAACCAAAAACCAAAAACAAAAAGAACAAAAATGGAGGAATAAAAAAATGGGACTTTTTAAATCTAAACAACAAAAAGAAATCGAGAAGAAAATGTTGATTAAGAGAACTATCAACACTATGAACAAGCAAATCAACAGACTTGAGGACCAAAAACAAGTTTTTATTGATGCGGCAAAGAGAGCAAAATCTAAAGGACTTGATGCACAATTCAATTTGGCACTCAGCGGTTACAAGATGACAGTTCAACAACAAAGAAGAGCTCAAGAGATGCTTCTTAACTTTGAAATTACTGCTCAAATGAAAGATGTTACAATGATGACCTCAGAATTTTTGAGGGGTATGAGTTCAATCAGTCAAGAAATGACAAAACTTGCAGATGCAAAAGAATTTGCAAAGATCCAAGCACAATTTGAAGAGGCTATGGTTGCTGTCGAAACTCAAACTGATCAAATGGACAACTTTATGGAAATGAGTCAAGAAACTTTCTACAACCAAAGCAAAGACAAATCTGGAAAAATGACTGATGAAGAAATTGAAAAGTTTGTTCTTGAACAAGTTGCTCAAGACAGTCTTTCAACAGAGGCAATTGACAGAGAAATGGAAGAATTGAAAAAGAAGATTGAGGCAGAAACAGACAATTAAAACTATTTTTGCAGGAGGAGAAAATCTTGAAAGAGCAAAGCATAACTGTTTTGTCTGAAACTTTTGACCTTTATATGAAAAAAGGTAAAGAGGCAAAGGCGAAAGGAAATGTTACGCTTGCAAAAAGAAACTTTTTGCTTGCGGGACAAACAATGATGCAAATGGCAAAGCAGAGCAAGGGAAAATTGAAAGAGGTCAGAATGGAAAGGGCACGCAGACTTGTTGACATTTCTGACAGTCTTGAAAAGAAAAAGGAAGAACCAAAAGAAAAGCAAGACGAAGATTTGAAACAATGGAAAACTGCAAAAATTCCAAACATTTCATTTAAAGATGTTGCTGGCCTTGATGATGTTAAAAAGGCAATCACAATCAGAATGATAAACCCTATAAAATATCCTGACAAATATAAGCTCTACAACAAAAAAAGCGGTGGTGGAGTGCTTTTATATGGGCCTCCTGGAACAGGAAAAACAATGATTGCAAAAGCAATTGCAAACGAGGTGGGGGCGAAATTTTACGCAGTTAAGGGTTCAGACATTGTTAGCAAGTGGGTTGGCGACAGCGAGAAGAACATAAGCTCACTTTTTGCAGAAGCAAACAAACAAGACAGAGCAATCATTTTCATAGACGAAATGGACACTTTGCTTGCACAAAGAGGAAAAGACACTCACAACGACAAGAGAGTTAATGAGTTTTTGCAACACATTGATGGGTTCTCTGGAAGAAACCAGAATTTGTTGTTGCTGGGGGCAACAAACA